>NEUY01000009.1 GCA_002304425.1 Opitutia bacterium Tous-C10FEB | reverse complement strand
GCGCCCGATCGATTGCAAAATGCCACGACCAAGGAGCCCGATTACTAGAATGCCAAACACGATGGCCGTGATCCGCACATTGAGGCGCATGTCGCCGTTGAGGATGTGACTAAATTCATGCCCGATCACTCCCTGCAGCTCATCGCGGGATAATTTATCCAGGAGGCCACGGGTCACGGCCACGGCGGCATCACTCGTGGTAAGCCCAGCCGCAAAGGCGTTGAGGCCGGACTCATTCTCTAACACGTAGACGACCGGCATCGGAATACCGGAGGCGATCGCCATTTCCTCAACGACATTGAGCAGACGCCGTTCCTTGAGATCGGTGGTATCTCCGCTCACGAGTCGTCCACCAACGAGTTCGGCCACGGCGGCGCCGCCCGCGCGCAGTTGCGACCATTTATAAAGTGAGGCGATGCCCACGACCACCGTGGTGGCCCCCGCCGTCCAGGCTAAAAGTAGCGGATCCCACCAAATGAGCGCACCATGATGGGGGTCCTGATTGAGCAAAAATACCGCGGCGGCATAGCCAGCTAACACAGTTCCCAGCACCGCGAGAATAAATAAGAGCACGAGCCGGTGGGTCCGCTTGCGCGCCTGGGCTTGGGCTGCAAAAAAATCCATGATTAGCGGGTAAGGCGCGAGCTGGGAGCTAAGCGCACAATCGCTCAGCCGTAATATTTACTCCGGCGATTTAGCTAAATTTGACCTGTGGAGCCGCGCGTTCTGCCGCATTTTCGATCTGAAATAATTGGGCCTCGGTGAAATTAAATAGGCCGGCCAGCAGATTGGTGGGGAAAGATTCGCGCGACGTATTGTAGGTCATCACTGAATCATTGTAGGCTTGGCGCGCGAAGGAGATTTTATTTTCGGTGGAGGTCATCTCTTCGGTCAGCTGCATCATGTTTTGATTGGCTTTGAGGTCGGGATATTGTTCCGAGACGACCATCAAACGGGACATCGCGCCAGCGAGGCCCGTTTCGGCTGAAAGCAAGCCCTTCATGGCGCCAGCGTCGGCGGGATTGGCCGCCGCGTTCTTGGAGGCCGCGTAGGCTGTGTTGCGTGCCGCAATCACCGCTTCCAAGGTACTGCTCTCATGCTTCATATAACCTTTAGCCACTTCCACGAGATTGGGGATCAGATCGTAGCGGCGTTTGAGCTGCACATCAATCTGCGCAAAGGCGTTTTTGAAGCGGTTGCGCAGGCTCACTAGGGTATTATAAATACCGGCGACCCATAAGGCCCCAATGATTGCAATGACGAGCACACTACCAAGGATGATCAGAAGCATAGAAGTAGGGGATTGAACTTAAAGACTGACACGCTGTCGGAGTGGATAAAGGGGCGCGAGTAATTTCCTCTTACAATGTCCCCCCTCTATTTTAACCTGCAGGCGGGATCCGCTGCGCGCGCGAGGCTTGCCACCACGATTTGTTGGCTCATTATTATTATCTCCATGATGAAGTTGAGTTGTTTGCTCTTTCTGTCTCTCGCCTTCGTGGCCGGGCCGCTCGCCGCCCAAGTGGCCAGCCCCAGTCCGCTCGTGGATGCGTCTGGGGGCGCGGCGATGGAGCCGAGTCGTTGGCTTATTGCCGAAGGTCGCGCGCAGATGGCTTTGCGGGCAGGCTTTTCCTTTACCGCAGCGGCAATTTATCGCGATATTTTAAAAGAGGAGGGCTTACCCGCAGAGGCTCGGCAAATCGTGACCCTCGCTCTGGTCACCGCCTTATTAGATGCTGGTGATACGGCGGAGGCTGAAAAGGTTCTACCAACCTACACGGGGCCGCGCTCCTCTACTTATCAATTGCGCGTTGGTCTACTCGCCGCGCACGCGCGCCGATTGCCGCAAGCAAAAGCCGCCCTAGCCGCGGTCAAAATTGAGAGCCTCGCGGCTGCGGATAAAGGTTGGTGGCATTTTCTGCAGGGACAAGTGGCGGATGCCGAAGGGAATATTTTGGCGGCCAATGAATTTTACAACCAGGCGATCAATGCGGCCGTATCTGAGTTGGCGCGCGCGCGCTTTGCGCTTGGCCGAGAGCAGGCCCTCCTGCGGCGTGGTCCGCTCGATGAGGCGCGGCTGGTTAATTTGCGCAAGACCATGGAAACTTTTCAGGGGCGAGCGACGGGCTTTGATGCGGTGCGATCTTATGCCGCGGCCCTCGCCGCTTTGGGTCGTGCGGCCGAGGCCCAAGCCGTACTGCAACGCCAGCTCGCCGTTATTCCGCCTTCGGAGCGTAATACGGCGGACCAATTTCGGCTCATGCTGGGTTTAATCGCGGGTGAATCGAGTGTCGCCGGCCGCCAAGCTTTTAAACAGTTACTCCGCGATGGCCAGAAGGCGGAGACTCAGCGCCTCGCACTTCAATTGTTGGCCCGCGGGAGTAAATCAACGGTCGACCGCGAGCAATTGCGCCGAGACCTCAGCGATTTAATTAACGCGCCCACGCCGCATACGGTTATTGAGGATTTATTATTAGTGCGGGCCCAATTGGCTTTGGCTGACAACGATTATGCTCGAGCGGAGGAAGATGCCCGCGCTTTGCTGGAGCGTTATCCGGGCTCGCCGCTCAAAGTAACGGCACTTGGCGTGCGCTTGGCTGTGGCTTGGGATCTTAAACGTTATCGTGCCGCCGCCGAGGTCATGGCCCAACTGCGCGCCGTGACGAAGGAAGGTCGCGAGCGGGCGGAGTTGGGGGTGCTGTTGGCCGAGGCGTTTTTCCGCGCCGAAGATTATCGCAATGCGGCTGACGCCTATGACGCCGCCTTGCGTGAAACGCCCGCTATCGTGCCCGCCGGCATTTTGCTTTTTCAGCGGGTCTTGTCTGATATCCGGGCCGATCGGCTCACCGAGGCCGCGCAACAGCTGGACGTATCAGCCAACAACCCTGGTTTTGATGCGGTGAATCGCTGGCAAGCGGAGTGGAATTTAGTTAAGGAATTGCAAATTCGCGGGCAGACCCCTGCCGCTTATAGTCGTGTTGATCGGCTGCTGGGCGAAAAAGTGTCCGGTGTGCCCGAAACTTTGCGCGTCCGTCTGATGTGGCTGCGCGCTAAATTAGCTTTTGATAACAATCAATTGGATGCGGCGCTGCAACAAACAGATGGCCTGCTGGGGCGCTTGCAACAAGCGGAGCCATTTGATCCAGCATTGCGCCGTAACGTAGCCAGTATGGCGCAGCTGCTAAAGGCCCAAATTTTTCTGGCGCGTAATCAAAATCAGGAGGGCTTTGCCGTTCTGGAAAAACTACGCGCTGACTATCGCCTAACGGCCGCCGCTCAGTATTCTTATATTATTCAGGCGGGCTATCTGACTCAGCGTGGCGATATGGCGGCCGCGCAATTAGTGCTGGTTAGCTTTGTCGATCATCCTGATTACAAGCGCAGCGAATATGCCCCGCTGGCCTTGTATGAGGCGGCTTTAAATTTAGAGCGTCAGGGTCTCGATCGACATTTGCGCGACGCCTATGAGAAAATGTTGGAGCGCCTGATCCGAGATTATCCGCAGGATGAACTCGTTTTTTATGCGCGGCTTAAGCAAGGCGATCTGCTCCGCCGCTTAAATGATATGGCGGCCGCTCGGCAGGTATACGAATACCTGGTTAATAATTATCCCGCGCATTTTGATATTCTCTTAGCGGAGATTGCGCTGGCTGATTGTTTATTTGCGCAAGGGGCGAACAGTTTTACCAATTATGAAAGCGCGGCGGCGATTTTTGAGCGAGTACGGGACTTGCCGTCTGCCCCCGTCGATTTGCGAGCGGAGGCGGGTTTTAAATGGGGTTATGCTTTGGCTAAACATGCCCAATCGGCGAAAGCGCAGATTATTTTTTGGTCGGTGGTCGACGCTTTTCTGCTTGATGCCGCGCAAGCTACTCAATTGGGGGCCAAGGGCCGTTACTGGGTTTCGCGCTCTTTGCTCGAGCTGGCCCAATTGCATGAAGATGCGGGCCAGATCGATGAAGCTCAGCGGAGTTATCAATTAATTTTAGACTACAAGCTATACGGCCTCGCCCAGGCGCAGGCGAAATTGGCGCGCTTTCGTTTGCCGAGCGACCGCCGACCTTGAGCTTGCGCATTTACGCTTTTCCTTGGACGCGCATTATATAAAATAAAATTCATGAGCACATTCAGTTACCGTATTTTCGCTCAAGGCGGCCCTGTCCTGGGGTTGTTACTATTGCTGGGTCTAGTCGCAGCCGTAATCTTTATTGAGCGCACGTTGTTGCTGCACCGCGCGCAAATTCGTTCGACGGAATTTTTGAGTGGGATCAAAAATCTCCTGCAGAAAAATCGATTGATGGAGGCTTTAACTCTGTGTGAAGAGACCCCCGGTCCCGTGGCTAAGCTAATCAAAGCTGGTTTGCGCCATGCGGCCGATGACGAACAGGCCCTTCGTTTTGCCGTGCAGGAAGCCGCCCTGGTAGAGCTTCCGGTTCTGGAGCGACGGATCAATGCGCTCGCCGCCATTGCGCAAATTGCCCCTCTGCTCGGCTTGCTTGGAACCTTGCTGGGGATGGTCAAAACATTCTGGCTCTTTAACCAAGGGGGAAATTACGCGACCCCCGTTGTGCTCGCGGGTGGCATGTGGGAGGCTTTGCTGAGCGCTACCGCCGGTCTGGCCGTAGCCATACCGGCGCACTTAGCTCGACATTTCCTCTCGGGCCGAGTTCGCGCCCTCGTTCAGGACATGGAATGGTCGGGCAGCGAAATAATGCGATTCTTACAGCGGGAATATCGCAATGGAGCCGGCCCACTAAAATGATTACCCGTCCGTTTGAGTTAGCATCTCGCTTGAGCCCACCACCGCGGGATTTTGATTTTATGGCTTGGGTTAATGTCGGCGTTCTTGCGCTGTTTTTTGGCCTGCTCGGCTCGCGCTTCGTGCTGGCGCCAGGACTGCCTATCGGAGTTGGTGCGGCCGGAACATTTAATCTACCATCGATCGGTGCGGCCGGTCAGAATAGCGCCGCTACGTCAGTGGTGGTAAGTTATCGGAGTAATAACGTGATTTTATTTGAGGGCGGCATGTACGGGCTTTCCGATTTGCGAAAGCCTCTCGAGCTATATGCGCAAAAATATCCCAACGCGGTGATGCTGGTGCGCGCTGATCGACAGGTATCAGTTCAGGATTTTTTCTCTCTGTGCGATATGGCTCGTGCCGCGGGCTTTGCTGGAGTTCAGGCCGCCGCTGAAACCCAAGCTTCAGCCAGGCCATTACCTTAAGCTGATCCCATGAGCCGGGAAAAAATTGTAGCAAGGTCACGAATTTGGTTTTGGCTCGGCGGTGCGCTCCTTGTGGCGCTAGTCTGGTGGGCTATAACGGGGATACAATTGCCCGTGGCTGCTCCGAGCCACGCGATAAAATCGCCTTTTGTGCGTCTGGCAGGAGTTGGGTTGGGGGGCGATGAACAACTGATGCGCGAGCGATCCGAACTCTTCGATCCAGCCCCGCTATTTTTCCCTACCGAATGGAATTTCAGCCAGCGACCATTACCGGCGGGCATGCACAAGCTACCTGGCCAGATTTTTGAAAGTTTCGAGGCGAATTTTACGATGGGGGAACAGGGCATGAAGCTTTATGGAGCTGATGCCTTTGCGACCCCAGAGCGCCTCGGCGATATCCTAGCCCAAGGCAATGCCGGATCTTTTGCTGGGATGGGCCAGCTTGATCCATCCCCCAAGGCGTTAACCCAGAGGAGCCTCTCCATAGAAGTGGTGAAATTATCGAATGGAGAAACTGTTATCTTCAATCAGGATAATGATTTAAATTCACAGGGACTGAATATTAAGCCCGTGATTTTTTTGGTGGCTGTTAGCGATGCTGGTCTCATCGGTGAGCCCGTGTTTGTGCCCGAATTAGGCCGAGATGACGTTGATGATGAGGTCGGGGCATTATTCCGCTTATACCTTATAAAGTCGTTTCGGTTGGGCGAGCGCTTGAGCGCTGGCCGCTATCGGGTTGTTATCGGCCCGTAGATTTTTTAGAATTTAGCAAGAATCTAGTTGACGGCGAAATTTCGCAGCTATTCTCTAAACCTTCTTTTCAATTTTTGCCTGTGCCTTTGTCTGCCCAGATAGCTCAGTTGGTAGAGCACGTTCTTGGTAAGGACGAGGTCGCCGGTTCGAATCCGGTTCTGGGCTCCAGGGCAACGTCGATGATCTCCGACGTTAATAAAGATCAACAACTTCAACCACTAATAACCTACTCCTACTCAACATGGCTAAAGCAACATTTGAACGCAAAAAGCCGCACGTTAACGTCGGCACGATCGGCCACGTCGACCACGGCAAGACCACACTGACCACCGCAATTTTGTCAGCTCAAGCCCGCAAGGGGCTCGCTGAGGTCAAAACTTACGCGGACATCGCGAAGGGTGGCACTGTGCGTGACGCCTCCAAGATCGTCACGATCTCGGTCGCTCACGTAGAGTATGAGTCAGACAAGCGCCACTATGCGCACGTTGACTGCCCAGGACACGCCGATTTCGTTAAAAACATGATCACCGGCGCCGCCCAGATGGATGGCGGTATTCTTGTGGTCTCCGCTTCTGATGGCCCGATGCCTCAGACTCGTGAGCATATCTTGCTCGCTCGCCAAGTCGGCGTTCCGAATCTCGTTGTTTTCCTTAATAAGGTCGACCTCATCGATGATCCTGAGCTTCTCGAGTTGGTTGAAGAAGAGATTCGCGACTTGCTCACCAAGTATCAATTTGACGGCAAGGCCGCTAAAATCATCCGCGGTTCCGCCACCGCTGCTCTCGAGGGAAAGCCCGAGGGATTAGCTGCTATTCAGGCGCTTATGGAAGCTATCGACGCTGATATTGCGGAACCACAGCGCGAACTTGACAAGCCGTTCTTGATGTCAGTTGAGGACGTCTTCTCGATCACTGGCCGCGGCACCGTTGCCACCGGCCGTATCGAACGCGGCATCTGCAAGCTTAACGATGCCGTTGAAATCGTCGGCCTCAAGGACACGACCAACACGGTTGTCACTGGCATTGAAATGTTCCGCAAGTTGCTCGATCAAGGGCAGGCAGGCGACAACGTTGGTATTCTTCTCCGCGGTATTGACAAAGAAGGCATCGAGCGCGGCCAAGTTATTGCCGCCCCGAAGTCGATTCTTCCACACAAGAAGGCCAAGGCTGAGATTTACGTTCTCTCAAAGGACGAGGGCGGCCGTCACACGCCGTTCTTCAATGGCTACCGCCCTCAATTTTACTTCCGCACGACGGATGTAACTGGTATCGTGAATCTTCCCACTGGTGTTGAGATGATCATGCCTGGCGATAATATCGCGGTGGAAATTGATTTAATCGTTCCTATCGCCATGGAGAAGACTCAAAAATTCGCTATCCGTGAAGGCGGCCGCACCATTGGTGCCGGTCGTGTCACCGATATCATCGCATAACGCATCTTTAACCTCTTCCGACCGACGCTGCCGGGGCTCCTTTTGGGGTTCCCGGCTGTGTTGTCTAAAAGAAATAATCACAGGGGTGTAGCTCAACTGGTAGAGTAGCGGTCTCCAAAACCGTTGGTTGGGGGTTCGAGTCCCTCCGCCCCTGCCACTTTCGCCCAACTTATAATATGGCCAATCCATTCCGCAGTGCCCGCATCTTCTTTGGCGAATTGGTCGCTGAGTTGCAGAAAGCTAGCTGGCCCACGGGGACCGAGCTTAAGGATTCAACGATCGTTGTCATTGTTGCTTGTTTGCTGTTGGGCTTGTTCACCAGCATTAGTGACTTTGCGCTTTATAATGTCGTTGATGCGGTCACGGAGCTCATCAGCCGCTAAATATTTTCCGATGACTGTCGAAATTTCTACGCCGACTAGCGCCCAGTGGTTCGCCCTTCACACTCTCTCCGGGCAGGAGAACAAGGTAAAAAACTACATCGAGAAATTCAAAAAAGCTGAAGAGCTTAATGATTTCATCTTCGAGGTTTTGCTGCCGACTGAGGTCGTATCCGAGGTTAAGAGCGGGAAAAAGTCGACCAAGGTTCGCAAGCTTTATCCTGGTTACGTGTTTATCAATATGTGCCTCTATGATCTGGAAAAACAGGTCATTATTAAACCGTTCTATTTTGTAAAAGATGCGGCTGGCGTCATCGGTTTTGTCGGCGGCGATAAGCCCGCCGCACTTCGCCAGACTGAAATTGATGACATACGCGCCCGCATCGAAGCTGCGTCCGGCAAAGAAGTGCCAAAGGTCACGTTCGATGTCGGGGAGGAAGTCAAAATTACCGATGGGGCGTTCGCTAATCTTACGGGCCGGGTCGATGAAGTGGACCCTGCTCGGGGTAAGCTTAAAATTTCCGTTTCTATTTTTGGGCGGTTTACGCCTGTTGAACTCGAATACTGGCAGGTTCAGCGCGCTTCTGAAAGCTGATCAACCTTCCCTCTGTTTTATTAATTAACCCCTTTTCGTTATGGCAAAAAAAATCCAAGGCTACGTTCGTCTGCAACTTCCTGCCGGTGCCGCCAATCCGGCGCCCCCGGTTGGGCCCGCTCTCGGCGCTCAAGGCGTCAATATCATGGGCTTCTGTAAGGAATTCAATGCCAAGACAAAAGACCAAAATGGAATGATCATTCCGGTGGTTATTACGGTCTATGTTGATAAATCCTTCACCTTTATTCTTAAGTCACCCCCGGCATCGGTGCTGCTGAAGAAGGCTGCTGGAATCGCCAGCGGTTCCGCTAAGGCCAATATGGATAAAGTGGGCAAGGTGACAAAAAAACAAATTCTCGAAATCATCAAAATCAAAAAAGCCGACCTCAACGCTAATAGCGAAGAGGCCGCGGTACGTATGATCGCTGGCACAGCCCGCAACATGGGTATCGAAGTCATCGACTAATTTTCCTAAACCACACCACTCACCGCGGGAGTCTCATCTGAGACGTTTGCACCGCAAGGAGTCAAAAATGCCCGTAAAACAAAGTAAACGCTATCGCAGCGCGGCCTCAGCCGCTGATCTCGCCAAAGAATATCCGCTTAAGGAAGCAGTAGAAATTCTGGCTAAATTCCCCAAGGCTAAATTCGACGAGACGGTCGAATTATCCTTTCGCCTAGGTGTCGATCCGGCCCAAGGTGACCAAATGGTACGTGGCACGACGCCACTGCCCAATGGCTCCGGCAAGAAAGTGCGCATCGTTGTTTTTACTGACGACCCAGCTAAGGCTCTCGCTGCCGGTGCTGACACTGCTGGTCTAGCTGATGTGATGGCTAAAATCAATGAGGGCTGGCTTGATTTCGATGTGGCGATTTCGACCACTGAGGCCATGAAACAGGTAAGAACCTTGGCGCGTGTACTTGGTCCCAAGGGCCTGATGCCAAATCCAAAATCGGGCACCGTTACCGATGATATCGTTGCTGGTATCAAGGCCGTTAAGGCCGGTCGGGTAGAGTTTAAGGTCGACAAGACTGCCAATATTGGGGTCGGCGTTGGTAAGCGTTCATTCACGGTCGATCAAATTACCGAAAATGTGACCGCGGTGCTCGAGGCTGTGGGTAAAGCTAAGCCTGCCGCCTTCAAGGGCCACTATATCAAGAGCGTCACGCTTTCATCCTCGATGAGTCCCGGCATCAAGCTGGCGAGCGGTGAGTTTAATAAATTCTAACCCGGAAACAATCTACTATGAGAGCAGAAAAGAAATATTTGATCGATGAGGTCACCGGGCATCTAAAGAAGTCCGACTACGTCATCCTCACCAATTTTACCAAGCTGACAGTCGCCGATGCGGCTGAGCTGCGTAAGCGCCTATCCCCTGATAAGGCTGAATTTCATGTGGTTAAGAATAGCTCGTTTCGGGTTGCGGCCAAGGCATTCGGCTTGCCGGATCTAGAGAAGTCCTTAACCGGTCAGACCGCGGTCGTTGTCGGCGGAAAGAATCCTGCTGGCGTCGCCAAGGTGCTGAAGAAATTTATCGAAGAAAAACAGAAGCTCGAAGTGAAAGTGGGCGTCTTAGACAAGAAGCTCATGACCGCGGCTGACCTTTCCAAGCTTGCCGATCTGCCTTCGTTCGACGCTCTGCGCTCGATGTTCCTCGGCTTGCTCACCATGCAAGGCGCGGCCTTCGTTCGCGTTCTCGACGCTAAGGTCAAAAAAGAACAATCATCCGCCTCAGCGGCCTAACCTCTACTTACTTTAACCCTTTTTCCTCGGTGTAAGCCGAGAAAATAAAATATCCAAAGAAGTAGGCTAGGGGATACGTCCCTTAAACGTGTTTCATCCATCGAAACCGCTAGTCGCTTCAGGAGAAAATACCATGAGCAACATCACTAAAGACCAAGTCATTGAATGGCTTTCCGCCCAGCCTATTCTCGAACTCGCTGCCCTCGTTAAAGACCTCGAGGGTAAGTGGGGCGTTTCCGCCGCCGCTGCTGCTGCCGCTGGCCCCGCCGCTGGCGCGGCCCCTGCTGCTGCCGCTGAAGAGAAGACGGAATTCACCGTCGTCCTCCTTGAGGCTGGGGCCAACAAGATCGGCGCGATTAAAGAAGTTCGCGCCATCACCGGCCTGGGCCTGAAAGAGGCTAAGGATTTGGTCGAAGGTGCGCCCAAGCCTGTCAAGGAAGGCGTTAACAAGGCCGAGGCGGAAGAAATCAAGAAGAAGCTTGAGGCCGCTGGGGCCAAAGTGGAACTCAAGTAACCACTTGGAGATTTCGCTCCTTCATCATCTCAATTCACCAGAGCAGGTCGCGGCCACCCGCGACCTGTCTTTCGGCTTTTTTCATTTGTTCTTTCCGCACAGCGTGATCTCACGCGCGTGCGCCGCATAATTAGCTATTCATTCATGAATAGCTAAGCCTCTGTTTTTTAAGTTCACCTCTACACGGGAAATTCCATGGCCGACCGCACTCATACCGAACGCATTAACTTCGGCAAACTCCGCGAAGTCATTCAGCCGCCCAACCTTATTGAGCTGCAGATTAGCTCCTATCTCGAGTATCTCCAAAAAGATACCCCAGAGAAGCAGCGCAAGCCTTACGGCCTAGAGGCCGTTTTTAAGGAAGTCTTTCCTATCCATTCTTACGATGAGCGTCTAACGCTCGAATACGTCTCCTACACAATCGGCGAGCCTAAGAGCTCTGAGATTGAGTGTTTGCGCGAGGGGGTCACATACGCCGTGCCGCTCTACGTCAAACTGCGCTTGCGCGAAGAGGATTTCATTAAAGATGAAGAGATTTTCATGGGTGATATTCCTATGGTTACCGAACGCGGATCTTTTATCATCAATGGCGCTGAGCGGGTTGTGGTTTCGCAGCTTCATCGTTCACCTGGTATTTGCTTTGAGGTTGCGACCCATCCCAACGGCAAGCTGTTGCACTCTTTTCGTATCATTCCTGACCGCGGGACTTGGTTGGAGGTGCAATTTGATAACAATGATTTACTTTATGTTTACCTCGACCGTCGTCGGCGTCGTCGTAAATTTTTGATCACAACCCTGCTGCGCTCGATCGGCTTCAGTAACGATCTCGATATTCTCAATCTGTTTTATACCATTCAGGATTTAAAGGTCAGCAAGGCTCTAGACCTCGATAATGTGTCGACGCTGGCTCTCGTTGAGGATGTGATTGATGCGCAGAAGGGTGTTGTGCTGGCGCGTGCATTTGAGCCGCTAACCAAGGCAATTGTTCGAACCTTTGAGAAACACGACATCAAGTCGATGCGGGTCATTGATACCACTGCAGACGAGGGCGCGATCATTCGCGCGCTCAAAAAAGATCCTACCCGCAATGAGGAGGAGGCGCTGAAGGAAGTTTATAAAAAACTCCGTCCAGGCGAGCCGCCAACACCTGCGAATGCTAAGGCTTTGCTCAAGCGGTTATTTTTTGATCCGAAGCGCTATGACCTCGGCCGTGTTGGTCGTTACAAGATCAATCAAAAGCTCGATTTGAAGATGGATCTTGAAAACCGTATTTTGGATAGCGCCGACATTGTAGCCGCTACCAAATATCTGGTGCGCTTGAAGAAAAGCGACGGAATCGTCGATGATATCGATCACCTTGGATCGCGCCGCGTGCGCACCGTGGGCGAATTACTCGCCAATCAATGTCGGGTCGGTCTTTCTCGTACGGAACGCTTGGTTCGTGAGCGGATGACACTTTATGACCAGAGCGTGGACTCGATCACGCCGCAGAAGCTGATCAATCCAAAGGCGCTGACGACGGTTATTCGCGATTTCTTCGCGCGCAGTCAGCTTTCTCAATTCATGGACCAGATTAATCCTCTGGCCGAACTCACACACAAGCGCCGGTTATCTGCGCTCGGGCCTGGCGGTTTGAATCGTGAGCGCGCAGGCTTTGAAGTGCGCGATGTTCATCCTTCTCACTATGGACGAATTTGTCCGATTGAGACGCCCGAGGGTCCGAATATTGGTCTCATCAATTCACTCTCGACGTACGCTCGGGTTAACGAATTCGGCTTCATTGAATCCCCTTATCGCGTTGTGGAGAAAGGCCGCGTTTCTGACAAAGTAGTCTACCTCACCGCTGACCAAGAGGAAGGCAAGACGATTGCTCAGGCTAATGCTGAAGTTGATAGTAAAGGACACTATGTCGGCAAGGTTACCGCCCGCCATTCTGGCAATTTCCTCGAAGTTTCGGCTGAAGAAGTCGATTTGATGGATGTTTCGCCTAAGCAGGTGGTCTCTGTCGCTGCTGGGCTGATCCCGTTTCTTGAACATGATGACGCTAATCGCGCGCTCATGGGCTCGAACATGCAACGCCAAGGTGTTCCACTTTTGCAGACTGAGGCACCCTTCGTGGGCACTGGTCTTGAGGCTCGTCTCGCCAGTGACTCCAAAACAGTAGTCATTGCTGAAGAGGCTGGGTTAGTTGCCTCGGTCGACGCCAAGCAAATCATTGTGACCAAGGATGGTGAGTTGCCTCGCCACCCTAAGCACGATCCCAAAAATCATGTTTTTGTGTATGAGCTGCGTAAGTTTATGCGCTCTAATGCTGGCACCTGTTTCAGTCAGCGTCCGATCGTAAAGAAGGGCCAGAAAGTTAAGAAAGGCGAGTGCATCGCTGATGGTCCATCTACTGATCACGGAGAATTGGCTCTCGGGCGCAACGTGCTCGTTGGTTTCATGCCTTGGAATGGTTACAATTTCGAAGATGCGATTTTGATTTCTGAGAAAGTGCTCAAAGAGGATATCTTTACCTCGATTCACGTTCAGGAGTTTGAAGTTATCGCCCGCGACACTAAGCTCGGGCCGGAGGAAATTACGCGTGATATTCCTAATATTGGGGAAGAAGCGCTTAAGCATCTCGACCATAACGGGGTTATTCGTATCGGGGCTGAGGTTAAACCTGGCGATCTTCTCGTCGGTAAAATCACGCCTAAATCTGAGACCGAGCTTGCGCCAGAAGAGAAGCTCTTGCGCGCTATCTTCGGCGAAAAGGCTGCTGATGTTAAAGATACATCACTCATTGTTCCATCAGGGGTGAACGGGATCATCATGGATGTGAAGGTCTCGACCAGTCGTCTCGATGCTGAACGTGACCGCCTCTCTCCGTCCGATCGTCGTCGGCAAGTAAAGCAGATTCAGGAAGATTATAAAACGCAGATGGATAAATTGCGGGAGCAATTAACTGAAGCGCTTTCTAATATCTTGCTCGGCGAAAAAATTCCGCTCGACGTAATTAACGGACAAACGGGGGAAATTATCATTCCCGCCAACCGCAAAATCACCAAAACCTTACTCCGTAAATTGGCGGCCGTGGCGAAGCATATCGAAATCGATCCTTCCCCTGTTCGCATTAAGATCATGGAGATTATCGCTTCCTTCCAATCGAAATTCGATGAGCTGGAAGGCGATCGCGAACGCAAGATTGCGACCATTGAAACGGGCGACGAAAATGGCCCTGGTGTGATCAAAACGGTAAAAGTTTATATCGCCACTAAGCAAAAACTTGAGGTCGGAGATAAAATGGCCGGCCGTCATGGCAACAAGGGTGTGGTCGCCAAGATTGTCCCTGAAGAAGACATGCCGTTTTTGCCCGATGGAACTCCCATCGAAATTTGCCTTAACCCACTTGGCGTGCCTTCACGTATGAATGTAGGCCAAGTGCTTGAAACCCACCTTGGATGGGCCTGCAAAAAATTAGGCATCAAGGTCGCCACCCCAGTGTTTGACGGTATTCCTGAAAGTAAGGTGCGTGGCTACCTCAAGGAAGCTAACCTTCCAATGTCGGGCAAGAGCCCGCTTCATGATGGTCGCACTGGCGAGAAACTCGATCAAGAGGTGGTTGTCGGCTACATCTACATGATGAAGTTGAACCATCTGGTGTCGCATAAGATTCACGCGCGCGCCGTCGGCCCTTACTCGCTAGTAACGCAGCAACCGTTGGGCGGCAAAGCTCAATACGGTGGTCAACGTTTCGGGGAAATGGAAGTATGGGCGCTCGAGGCTTATGGCGCGGCGCATACGCTGCAAGAGCTCCTCACGGTCAAATCCGATGACGTTAACGGACGCACCAAGATCTATGAATCGCTCGTCAAGGGCGATAATACCTTGAGTGCTGGTACGCCTGAATCGTTCAACGTTTTGGTCAAGGAAATGCAAGCCCTTGGCCTCGATATCAAACTCGCTAAGCGTACCGCGCTTGGCGAAGCCCTCGGCGGCAGTCGCTAACCTTCAACATTATCCTCGGAACAAAAAGCACAATGAGCACTGAACACGCCCGTGAAGAAGTCCGGTCCGTCCTTGGTTCGGACGAAAATCCATTCGACAACGTTTCTATTACCGTCGCCTCGCCTGAGACCATTCGGTCTTGGTCGAAGGGAGAGGTGAAAAATCCTGAGACGATTAATTATCGTACTTTCAAGCCTGAGCCAGGCGGTCTTTTTTGCCAAAAGATTTTTGGCCCAGTGCGTGATTATGAGTGCGCATGCGGTAAATACAAACGCATCAAATACAAGGATGTGGTCTGCGATCGTTGCGGCGTTGAGGTGACTATTGCTCGCGTCCGTCGCGAGCGGATGGGGCATATTGAATTGGCGGTCCCTGTTGCCCATATCTGGTTTCTCAAGAGCATGCCCAGCCGCTTGGGTCTGTTGCTCGATATGACCGCCCGCTCACTCGAACGGGTGATTTATTACGAGAATTTCATGGTCACTAATCCGGGCAAGACTCCTCTCTTGCTTAAGCAGTTGCTGACGCAAACAGAGCACCAGCAGGCCGTCGAAGAATACGGTGCGGATGCCTTTACTGCGAAAATGGGCGCCGAAGCTATCCGTGATGTCCTGATCCAAATCGACATGCCCGCCGTGGTGGCTGAACTGCATGAGACCATGCGGGCCACTCGCTCGAAGCAGATTAAGAAAAAACTCTCGAAGCGTCTGAAGGTTATTGGCGGGTTCATTAATTCCAAGTCCCGTCCCGAATGGATGGTGCTCGAAGTGCTCCCAGTTATCCCTCCCGATCTGCGTCCGTTAGTTCCTCTCGAAGGGGGGCGCTTTGCGACTTCCGATCTTAACGATCTCTATCGCCGCGTTATCAATCGCAATAATCGTCTGCGCAATTTGATGCAGCTTAAGACGCCTGACGTTATCATTCATAATGAGAAACGTATGTTGCAGGAAGCGGTTGACGCCTTGTTTGACAACGGTCGTCACGGCCGCCCGGTAACAGGTGCGGGTAATCGTCCGCTGAAATCGCTCTCTGATATGCTGAAAGGCAAGCAGGGTCGTTTCCGGCAAAATTTGCTCGGTAAGCGTGTCGACTACTCTGGTCGTTCCGTGATCGTCATTGGTCCAGAGTTGAAGCTGCATCAGTGTGGCCTGCCTAAGAAAATGGCGCTCGTCCTTTTTGAGCCATTCATCATTCGCCGCCTGAAGGAGCTCGGTTTCGTGCACACCGTTCGCGGCGCGCGCAAGATGATTGAAAAGAAATCTCCAGAAGTATGGGACATTCTCGAAGAAGTTACGAAGGGGCATCCGGTGTTGCTTAATCGTGCGCCGACCTTGCACCGCCTTTCGATCCAAGCTTTTGAGCCAGTGCTGATCGAGGGATCTTCGATCCGCGTCCATCCACTCGTCTGTACCGCTTACAACGCAGATTTCGACGGCGACCAAATGGCTGTCCACGTGCCCTTATCGCTCGAGGCCATCCTTGAATGTAAGCTGCTGATGATGTCGACGAATAATATATTCTCGCCGTCCTCGGGTAAGCCGATCCTCACTCCGTCCCAAGACATCGTCTTGGGTGCTTATTATCTCACCATTGAGCCGCGCGCGAAGCCCGCGAAGGGCGTACGGGTGCCATTGCTCTCTGGTCTCCAAGAAGTGCTTTATGTTAAGGCCGATGGGGCCCTCAAAATGCACGACTGGATTGAGGTGCCGAACCCCGATTTCAAGAAGGACACTGTTTACGGTAACAAGGAGCGTAAGGTGCTTCGTACGACCGTGGGCCGAGTAATCTTTAATGAAATTTGGCCACCTGCATTGGGCTTCATTAATTTCCCAGTGCCGAAGGGCAAGCTGGGCGATCTCATTCTCAACACGTATAAGGTTGCTGGTGATCGCGTGACGGTGGAAACGCTCGATCGATTGAAGGAACTAGGCTTCCAGACCGCTATGCAGGCCGGCATCTCGATCGGTATCGACGACATGATTATCCCAGAGAACAAGAAGGAGATCGTGCATGATGCCCGTAAGAAGGTCGACGAGGTCGAATCCCAATATAAAAAGGGCATTATTACCTCCGGTGAGCGCTATAACAAGATCATCGATATCTGGACCGGTGCGACCGACCGCATCGCGAAAGCTGTCTTTGCCAAGCTCGAAAACAATGACGGCAAGCCTGAGGTTAATCCAGTCTATATCATGATGGACTCGGGCGCACGCGGTAACAAGCAGCAGGTTCGTCAATTGTGCGGCCTGCGCGGGTTAATGGCTAAGCCTTCCGGCGAAATCATTGAGCGCCCGATCCTGTCCTCGTTTCGCGAAGGTCTCACTGTGCTTGAATACTTTATCTCCACGCACGGTGCCCGTAAGGGTCTAGCTGATACGGCGCTCAAGACGGCTGACGCTGGTTACATGACGCGTAAGCTTTGCGATGTGGCTATGGACGCTGTCGTCACTGAAGAGGATTGTGGCACTCGCGATGGTATCTGGAAGAAAGCTATTTTCGAAGGCGAAACCATGTTGGTGACCCTGGCGGAGCGCATCGTAGGTCGCTTCTCCGCCGACGATATCTTCGATCCACTCAATCCGACTAAAACTATTGTTGATGCCGGCGAACTTATTACAGAGGAATTCTCCAAACGCATTGAAGACTCGGGCATTGAGCGCGTCAAAGTGCTTTCTCCACTCACTTCTACCAGTGAACAGGGCATCGACGCCAAATCTTACGGCATCAACCCCGCCACCAATAAAGTGGCAAAAATTGGTGACTCCGTTGGTATCATTGCCGCGCAGTCTATTGGTGAACCTGGTACGCAGCTCACCATGCGCACGTTCCACATCGGTGGCGTTGCCTCTGCTGGTTCTAAGAACCCTGAAATCAAGGTCCGTAATTCCGGTCTCGTTAAATATCGCGGCCTTCGGCTCGTACAGACGGCAGAAGGCTTCAATATCGTTCTCAACAAGACTGGTTCACTCCTGATTATTGATGAAAATGATCGCGAGCTAGAGTCCTACCCCATCGTGGTTGGCACCTTCCTGTCGGTCACCGACGGGGCGAAAGTTACGAAGGGTGATACGATTGCCCAATGGGATCCTTACAACATTCCAGTCCTCTCTGAGAAAGCCGGTACGCTGCACTTCAAGGATATGATCCCAGGGGTAACGGTTAAGCGTGAGCTCGACGAGTCCACTGGCCGCATTGCGACTGTAGTTATCGAACACAAAGAAGATCTTAATCCGCAGATTGAGGTTCGCGACGACCACGGGAAACCGGTTGCCGCTTATTCAATTCCTACTGGGGCGCAGATCTCTGTCGCAGAAAGTGACATTATCACCCCAGGCGCCTTGCTGGCTAAGACGCCTCGTCAGGCCTCTGTCACCAAGGATATTACGGGCGGTCTTCCCCGTGTGGCTGAGCTCTTTGAAGCTCGCCGTCCAAAGGAAGCCGCCGAAATGGCGCGTATTGAAGGTGTCGTTTCGTTTGAAGGATCAATTCGTGGCAAGCGCAAGCTCGTGGTTCGCCATGAAGAGGCTGGCTCCGAGGAAGAGCATCTTATCCCGCACGGTAAGCATATCATCGTGCAGGCTGGCGATGTAGTTCATAAGGGCCAACATTTGACAGAAGGCTCAGCTGATCCACACGAGATTCTTGAGATTCTCGGACCAACTGCATTGTACGAATTTCTTATCGGACAAGTTCAGGAAGTCTATCGTCTTCAAGGTGTTACGATCAACGATAAGCATATCGAGGTCATCATCCGTCAGATGCTCCGCAAGGTACGCATTTCTGATCCAGGTGATACCGAGTGGTTTTGGGGTGAGCAAATTGATCGGGTGGCATTCTTGCGCGAAAACAAGCGTATCGACGCGGCTGGTGGTAAACCCGCCGAAGCTGAGCCGATCCTCTTGGGCATTACTAAGGCCTCGCTTGAGACAGAGAGTTTCATCTCCGCCGCTTCTTTCCAAGAGACGACTCGCGTCTTAACTGATGCTTCGACGCTGGGCAAGGTCGACCACCTCAAGGGCTTCAAGGAAAATGTTATCATGGGTCACTTGATTCCTGCTGGCACGGGCTGGCCTGGTTACAAGAAGCTCAAGGTAACGCTCCCTCTCGGTGGTGAAATTCCGATGGACGAAACACCAAAGACTGTAGCTGCTGCTAGCTGAGTGGTCGCAGATAAAAAATTCTAAGCCGCGAATGAAAATTCGCGGCTTTTTTTGCTAAAAAATTTAGCATTTCAAGCAAAGCGAACGCTAGGGTATTTTGAAAATGCCGGCAGCTAGTCAGCGTTTTCTCCAGCTTTCAAGGAATCGCGAGGAGGACCCAGAGCACGAAACGGTTCGGTCTCAGGTTTGTCTCGTTAGCCTCATCGTAGGCCTTGCGATTGGATGATTTTTGTCGGGAAATATCTGATCTAATTACGCAATGTAGTAGCGGGATAAAAAGGGGCGTGATAATTTACCTTATTTGATTCCGATCGATCGGCAGGTTAAGGGGAGCCAGCAAGTTGGTTTGGGCTGGGTTGCAGTCGATTGTGAACAACTTTTCTTCATTTTTCATAATTTAGCACTTGAAGTGCGAGTAAGTGACATGTTTTTCTTAACGTTCGGTTCGTTAATCGGGCCTCAGCAGCTAAACTGCTTAGGTCTCTGTGAGATAAATTCCGGGTAATTTCTCCTTGAATTTGTTTTTCTATATAAAGCGCGAAATAGTGCTTGCGGGGGGCTTCGCCTCCGGTAGGTTCCGCGCCCCTTTCCCCTTTTTCAAACCTTCCATCATACCACATGCCAACCATCAACCAACTCGTGAGAAAAGGACGTCGCCGGATTGTTGCGAAGTCCAAGGCTCCGGCGTTGCAGGGTAATCCCTTCCGGCGCGGCGTTTGCGTGCAGGTCATGACCCGTACGCCCAAGAAACCTAATTCGGCTATCCGTAAGGTTGCCAAAGTTCGCCTAACTAACGGCGTTGAGGTCATTTCCTATATCCCTGATGAAGGGCATAATTTGCAGGAGCATTCTATTGTGCTCGTGCGCGGCGGCCGCGTGAAGGATCTTCCCGGCGTTCGCTACCATATTGTACGCGGTACTCTCGACGCTACTGGTGTTGAGAAGCGCCGTCGGTCCCGCTCCAAGTACGGCGTTAAGCGCCCGAAAGCCGTTAAGGCCTCCTAACCCTCGTTCTTTTTTAAGCCGCCATGTCACGTCGCCGTAGAGCTACTCATCGTCCTCCCGTCTCAGATGTTCGCTATAACAGCGCTCTGGTGACTCATCTTATTAATGTAATTATGAAAAGCGGTAAGCGTACGCTTGCTGAGCGTATTGTTTACGGTGCTTTTGAGCGCGTAAGCGAAAAGCTGCAAAAGGGCGATCCGGTTGATTTATTGATGGGGGCGATGGAGAATGCCCGTCCCAAGCTGGAAGTTAAGAGCCGTCGCGTTGGCGGGGCTACGTATCAGGTGCCGGTAGAAATATCTTTTGAGCGCCAAGAATCATTGGCTCTTCGTTGGATGGTTAATGCAGCAACTGGCCGCAAGGGTACGCCAATGCGCGATGCTATCGCCGCAGAAATTATCGACGCGTACAACAACACGGGTTCGGTGGTTAAGAAGAAGGAAGAGATGCATAAGATGGCCCAGGCGAATCGCGCCTTTGCTCATCTCCGCTGGTAAGGAATTATAAGCATGTCTGTCTCTGCCTCACCTAGTATTATTGTCGTTACCGATAAAGCGAATATCTCGCCGGTTAACTCCAAAGATCGTCCTTTCCCTCTCGAGTGGACCCGTAATATTGGCATCGCTGCGCACATTGATGCGGGCAAGACGACCACGACTGAGCGTATTTTATTTTATTCTGGTGCCGTCCATAAGATGGGCGAAGTCCACGAGGGCACCACCGTAACCGACTGGATGGAGCAAGAGCGCGAGCGCGGAATCACAATCACGGCCGCGGCCATTTCTTGTGCTTGGAATGCCTCTTGGGGCCCTTGGAAAGGGATCAAGCAGCGCATCAATATTATCGACACACCAGGCCACGTGGATTTTACCGCTGAGGTCGAGCGTTCCTTGCGCGTTCTTGATGGGGCGGTAGCCGTATTTTGCGCAGTAGCTGGAGTGCAGCCTCAGTCTGAGACTGTTTGGCGCCAAGCCAACAAATACAAAGTTCCTCGCGTTGCCTTCATTAATAAAATGGACCGCACGGGGGCTAATTTCTTCCGAGCAGTCGAGGAAATGCGCGAGAAGCTCAAGGCTAACGCTCATCCTCTCTTCCTGCCCATTGGCGCTGAGGAGAATTTTACCGGCCTCATCGATTTAGTGCAGCAAATTGCCTACATTTTTGACGACACGACGGACCCACTCGGAATGAATCCGATTACGAGCGAGGTTCCTGCCAATATGAAGGCGCAGGTCAAAGAGTACCGAGATAAACTCATTGAGGCTGTTTGTGATTTTGATGATGTCATTGCGGAAAAATACCTGAACGGCCAAGAAATTTCCGTGCCGGAGCTTTTGCTCGGAGTGCGTAAGGCTACCATTTCCCTTCAGTTTACTGGGGTTATTCCTGGCTCTGCGTTTAAGAAAAAAGGGGTGCAGCGTCTCCTCGATTGTGTGGTTAATTATCTTCCAAGCCCCATCGATGTTCCGCCGATGCAGGGTCAAGATAGTGACGGACAGCCTGTGCAAGCCGTCGTTAACGATAAGAGCAAGCTCGCTGGTCTAGCCTTCAAACTTTGGACGGACCCCTTTGTTGGTAAGCTGGTATTCTTCCGTGTGTACACTGGCACATTACCTCGCGGTATGGCCGTTTATAATCCGCGGACTCGCCGCAGCGAACGCGTTTCTCGGCTTGTATTAATGCGCGCGATCGAGCGCGAAGATATTGATATGGCTTACTCTGGCGATATTTGTGCCGTCGTTGGCGTGAAAGATGTTATTACAGGCGATACGCTCTGCGACGAAGATTTTGATATTCGTCTGGAGCCACCTTCTTTTCCCGAGCCGGTCATCGCGATGTCGATCGAGCCTAATTCAAAGGCTGACCAAGAGAAAATGGGCATGGCTTTGCAGCGCTTAGTAGCAGAAGATCCTACCCTTCGCGTTAAAACAGATCAAGATACGGGTCAGATCATTATCGCCGGCATGGGCGAGCTGCATCTTGATATTATTCGCGATCGCATGAAGCGTGAATTTAAGGTCGAGGCTACCTCGGGTAAGCCGCAGATCGCCTATCGCGAAACAATCGCCAAGGCTGCTGATGGTGAAGGTAAATTTATCCGTCAGTCTGGCGGTAAGGGCCAATACGGCCACGTTGTTATTAAGCTCGAGCCTAACGTAAAAGGTAAGGGCGTCGAAGTTATCAATGAGACGGTCGGTGGTTCAATTCCTAAGGAATTTATCAAGCCGGCGACCGAAGGTATTTTGGAAGGCTCAAATAATGGAGTTGTTGCTGGGTTTCCGGTTGTGGACGTGATTATTCGTATCACCGATGGTTCCTTTCACGAGGTCGATTCGTCGGAGCTCGCATTTAAAATGGCAGGCATTTTCGCTTTTAAGGATGCGATGAAGCAGGCTGGGCCAATTTTGCTCGAGCCTATCATGGGCGTCGAGGTGACAACCCCAGAAGAGTATCAAGGCGATCTGTTGGGGGACATCAACCGTCGTCGTGGTCAGATTCAGAGCATGGAAAATAAATCGGGAGCGTGCATCATTGCAGCGCACGTTCCTCTTGAGTTACTCTTCGGTTATGTCACCGACATTCGCTCATTATCGAAGGGTAGAGCGAGCGCCTCCATCACGCCTTCTCACTTTGCCCAGGTTCCGAACTCGCAGCTCGCCAAGATCGTCGAGACCAATGCGAAGGGCCCGGCTCGTACTTAATTTTTAACCCTCGTTCTTTATATCGCCATGAAAGGCCAACGCATTCGCATCAAACTTCAAGGCTACGATTATCGAGTAATCGATCAATCCGCTGTGGAAATCGTGGAAACCGCCAAGCGCTCCGGCGCTCGTGTATCGGGGCCTATCCCGCTTCCTACTCATATCGTAAAGCTTTCGGTCAATCGCTCTCCGCACGTCGATAAAAAATCGATGGAGCAATTCGAATCACGCACTCACAAGCGCCTCATTGATATTCTTGAGCCTACCGCTCAAACCGTCGATGAACTCAAAAAACTTAATTTACCTTCTGGCGTCGATATCACCATCAACGTCTAAACTTCACCTCTCACCATCTTAGCAGCCAGCCGGCTAATCCCGGCCCTTGTTAAAGTAGGTCTAAATAAACGGTAATAAACTACCACCTACCACTTAGCCCATGATCGCTACACTATTAGGAAAAAAAATCGGAATGACCCAGGTCTATGACGCTCAAAACGTCTTGATCCCGGTTACCGTCGTGGAAGCCGGCCCATGTCCGGTTGTTCAAATCAAGACGCTTTCGTCTGACGGCTATAACGCTGTTCAACTTGGCTTTGGCGCCCAGAAGACAAAAAATGCTTCTAAGGCTGAAAGCAATCACGCGAAAAAAGCGGGGCTAAACGCCACGCCCCGCGTTCTAAATGAGGTCCGTCTAACTGAGGTTCCTGCGGTAAAGCTCGGCGATGTAATCACCGTAGCAATTTTTGCTGAAGGCCAGATCGTCGATGTGATCGGCGTGTCCAAGGGTAAGGGTTTTCAAGGTGTGGTGAAGCGCTTTCGTGTTGGCGGCGGTCCAGCCGCACACGGTTCCATGTTTCATCGTCGCATCGGCTCGGTGGGTATGCGCCAAACTCCTGGTCGGGTATGGAAAAATCAGCGCATGCCAGGTCATATGGGTAGCCAATTTCGCACCGTACAAAATTTGCGCGTGGTGCAGATCATCGCCGACAAGAATCTAATCCTCGTCAATGGCTGCATTCCAGGAGCTAACGGCGACGATGTAATTATCCGAGCCGGCAAAAAAGCCAAGCAAGCTTGATCACCGGAGAACGTCATCACATGAAGCTCACTATTTTTACACCTGACGCTACGCAAAGCCGCGAGGCTGATTTTAACCTTCCGACGTTTGAGGGCAGCAAAGGCCTGCAAGCCGTCAAAGAGGTCGTCGTTGCCCATAAAGCCAATGCGCGTCTCGGCACGCACTCAACCAAGACGCGCGGGGAAGTCCGCGGTGGCGGTAAGAAACCTTGGGCACAGAAGGGGACTGGTCGCGCTCGCGCGGGTTCTATTCGTTCTCCCTTATGGGGTGGCGGTGGCGTTGTCTTCGGTCCTAAACCGCGGGATTATTCCAAGAAAATTAATGGTAAAGTTAAGCATCTCGCTTTCAACCGCGCTTTGTTTGATCGCGCGCTCGCTGGTGACATCAGCGTCATCGAGGCTTTTGTTTCAAAAGAGATGAAGACCAAGGTCATGAATGCGGTTATCGCGCGTATTGCCCCTAAGGGCAAGGTTCTCATCGTTGACGATCCCTTTACGAGCGAGACTACTCGCGCCGCGAGCAATCTTGCTCGGGTCACACTTCAGGCGGCTGCTAAACTCAACACGCTCGATCTTTGCACTTACGCTAAGATCATTGTGTCGACCAAGGCCCTTGAAAAAATCATCACCCGCGCCAACGGAGCCCAGTCATGATTAACGCCGACACAGTCCTCAAACATCTCCGTCTTACGGAGAAATCTAATAAGCTCTCTTCCAACTACGGGCAATACACCTTCGACGTGTTCTCGTCTGCCACCAAATATACGGTGCGCGAGGCCATCGAGCAGACCTTTAAGGTCTCTGTTACTCGCGTTAATATCATCAACCGCAAAGGTAAGCCGAAGAAATCACGTCGCGGTCAACCTATCACTACTTCCGATAGCAAGCGCGCCATCGTCACTCTAAAACAGGGTGATAAGATCGAACTTAGCTGAGCCCAGGAAATTAATCCACCATGGCCCTAAAATCTTTCCGTCCTCTCACTCCATCCCTCCGGTTCACTACGTTGAATCGTCCGGATGATATTTCTACTAAGCGCCCCGAGCGTTCCCTCGTCGAGCCAAAGAATAAGACTGGCGGTCGTAATGCGTATGGTCGCATCACGTCACGCCGCCGTGGCGGTGGTCATAAAAAGCTTTATCGTATTATCGATTTCAAGCGCACCAAGCTCGACATGCCGGCTAAGGTTCAAGCGATCGAGTATGATCCTAACCGCAGTGCATTGCTTGCGCTTCTGGCTTATGCTGATGGCACAAAAAGCTACGTGTTAGCTCCTCAGGGTTTAAGTGTCGGCGATACTATTTATAATGCGCTAAAAACTGACACTAATGATTTTCGCCCAGGTAATTCCTTCCTGTTGGCCGCGATACCTCCCGCTACGAAGCTTCATGCTGTTGAGCTCATGCCTGGGCGCGGTGCTCAAATCGCACGTTCCGCCGGCACTTCGGTCGAACTGATCACGATCGAGAACGGTTACGCTCAAATCAAGATGGCCTCAGGTGAGACTCGACTCGTTAACGCCCAGTGCCGGGCTAGTATTGGCGAGGTTTCTAACGCTGATCACAGCAAGCGGAAGCTCGGCAAGGCTGGTCGTAATCGCTGGCTCGGTCGTCGGCCTCGCGTGCGCGGTGTTGCCATGAACCCGGTTGATCACCCCAATGGTGGTGGTCAAGGTAAGTCCAAGGGTGGTGGTGGTCGTCAACACTTGGTTTCTCCGTGGGGTCAACTTGCCAAAGGTTTCCCTACCCGTCGCCGGACTAAGCTCTCCAGTTCTTTCATTCTCATTCGCGCCAACGGTCGTCCGCCGCGCGGCAAGAAATAATCCCAACGACTTCGTACCATGGCCCGTTCCATCAAAAAAGGTTTCTTTGTCGACTACCACCTTCTGGAGAAAATCCAGAAGGCGGCTAAGATCGCCGGCACCCGTAAGCCGATTCAGACTTGGAGTCGTCGTTCGACGATTACGCCTGAATTCGTCGGTCACACTATCAGCGTACACAATGGCAAGAACCATGTCGCCGTGTATGTCACGGAAAACATGGTCGGCCATAAGCTCGGCGAGTTCGCTCCCACGCGTATCTTTAAGTCGCATGGTGGCATGACCCGTAAGGAAATTTGAGGCCTCGGCCTAACTGGAACACCATCATGGAAATTCAAGCTCTCACCCGCAACGCGCATATGTCGCCTAAGAAGGTTCGCGAAGTCGCGCGCCTCATCCAAGGCCGTGCCGTCAACGAAGCGATCGACTTTCTCACGCTCATCCCGCGCAAATCTTCCCGCTTGCTCGTCAAGACGCTTAAGAGCGCCGTGGCTAACGCGGAGAATAATAATAGCATCTCGGCTGACCAACTTGTGGTGCATCGCGCCTTGGTTGAGAACGGTCCAGTCTTAAAACGATTTAAGGCCGGCGCTCGCGGCTCAGCTAAGCCTCGCGTCAAGCGCATGTCGCATCTGCGCATCATTCTATCCGACGGCAAAACCAACTAATTTTTTACCATGGGACAAAAGACTAACCCAACAGGCTTTCGCCTCGCCGTCCGTCGCAACTGGCAGTCACGCTGGTTTGCGCGCAAGAAGGATTTTGCTAAGCTCCTCCACGAGGATCAAGTTATCCGCACCACGCTGATGGAAAAGCTGAAGCAAGCTTCCGTGCCGCGCATCTTCATTGAGCGCGCGGGTAATCGCGTTCGCGTAAAGATTTTTACCGCACGCCCTGGTATTGTCATCGGCAAGAAAGGCCAAGAGGTCGAAACGATGAAGCTGCAACTGGCTAAACTCACGGGCAAGGAAGTCTTGCTCGACATCCAGGAAGTGAAAAAGCCTGAAGTAGAGGCCCAATTAGTCGCTGAGAACGTGGCGCTCCAACTCGAGCGCCGCATTGCCTTCCGGCGCGCTATTAAAAAATCTATTCAAATTGCGATGTCCCTCGGTATTGACGGGATTAAAATTCAGTGTTCTGGCCGCCTTGGTGGTGCAGATATCGCGCGCCGTGAGTGGCAGCGTCAAGGACGCATCCCGCTGCAGACTTTGCGCGAGAATATTGATTACGGATTCGCTGAGGCCCAGACCGTCTGGGGCAAAATCGGCGTTAAATGCTGGATCTGTAAAAAAGACGAAGCCAACTAAACTGTTCACCTGGCCCTAAGCTTATCGCTCAACGCCCACTGTTCCCATGCCTGCTCTCTCACCCGCCCGCACTAAATACCGCAAGTCGATGAAAGGCTCCCGCGCTGGCAATGCCAAGCGCGGCAACACTCTCGCCTTCGGTGAATTCGGCCTGCAATCTCTCTCGCGCGGTCCCATGACCGGCCAACAGATTGAAGCTGCTCGCGTTACCATTGCCCGCCATCTTAAGCGCAAAGGTAAACTATGGATTCGGATTTTCCCCCATAAGCCAGTGACTAAGAAGCCGGCCGAAGTACGTATGGGCCAAGGTAAAGGTCCGGTCGAATATTACGTCGCCGTGATTAAACCAGGGGCGGTGCTTTTCGAACTGGCCGGCGTATCCCTCACCATTGCTCGCGAGGCTTTTCGCCTAGCCGATGCTAAATTACCTTTCCGCTGCCGCTTTATCGTCCGCGAAGGCTTCGCCGCTTAATTTTACAGGAGAACGACTGTCATGAATTCCAAAGAAATCCGCGATCTCGCTCCAGCTGAGATTATTACTAAAATTCGCGAGTCGCGCGAAAAATTGCTCCAATTGCGCTTGCGCAAGCACACCGGCCAAATTGAAAAGCCTCATTTGCTGCGCGAATATCGTAAAGATATCGCCCGCCTTGAGACCATCTTGAAGCAGAAGCAAACCCCGCAGGTTGCCTAAAGCCCAGCGCTAACCGCTTATTATCATGTCCACTCACGCCCGCCAAAATCGCCGCAAAACAGTGATTGGTTTCGTCAGCTCCAAGATGGGCGACAAATCAGTCAAGGTTACCGTTCCCTACAAGACGCCGCATCCGCTTTATCACAAGGTGATCAATCGTAAAACCGTCTTGCATGTGCACGACGAGAAAAATGAAACCAAAATCGGGGATAAAATTGAGGTTATGGAAACCCGTCCCATTAGCCGATTGAAGCGTTGGCGCGTTATCCGGATCGTTGAGGCCTCGGTTGGCCTTAATCTCCTCGCCGTCTCTGAACATGACGTCGCCGCTGCCGTGCCCACTAAGACCACCAAATTGAATCAGGCTGCGAAGGCCTAATTTATTTCCAGGAGACACTACCATGATTCAGATGCGTTCTATTCTTGATATTGCCGATAATACTGGCGCGCGGCGCGCGTCCATGATCGGCAAGATCGGGCATCCTTCCCGCTACGCTCACGTCGGTGATATTATTACAATCAATATCAAAGAGAGCAGCACCGATGCTACGGTAAAAAAAGGGGAGGTCGTCAAGGCCGTCATCGTACGGACGCGGGCTCCGCTGCGTCGCGCCGATGGCAGCTATCTCCGTTTTGACAGTAACGCGGTGGTTATTATCGGGGAAGATGGCAATCCTAAGGGCACCCGCATTTTCGGCCCGGTTGCTCGCGAGCTCCGCGCCAAGAATTACATGAAGATCATCTCGCTCGCTCCGGAGGTCCTCTAACATGCAGAAATTCCATATCAAACGTAACGATGCGGTAATCGTCATCGCTGGTTCCCATAAAGGGAAGCAGGGCAAAGTTCTCGAGATTCGTGCGGCTAAAAATCGTGCGGTCGTTGAGGGCGTAGCGATGATCAAAAAACATCTTAAGAAATCCCAGGAAAACCCACAGGGGAAAATTGCTGAACGTGAGGGTACAATTCACGTTTCAAATCTTATGCTGCTTTCACGCTATGAGCAGTCGAAGCGCACTAAACTGCCAGCCACAACCGTAGCCAAGGCCTGAGCCTGCAGGGATCTCGATTATTTATATTAACCATTAAGCATCCGGCTCGGAAACCCGGTCGCACCCATGAGCAAACCACTCACACCTTTACAAAAACACTACGTCGAAACGGTTATTCCCGCTTTGACTGCCGCTCGCGGTTATACGAATAAGCATCAGGTGCCTAAGCTTGATAAAATTGTTATCAATACCGGCATCAGCTCCGAAGCCGACAAAAATATCATTGCGGAGACTGCTCGTGATATCGGCCTGATAGCTGGCCAGAAGCCTGTGCTTAATCGTTCGAAAAAAGCTATCGCCAATTTCAAGCTTAAGCCCAATCAGATTACGGGGTGCCACGTTACGCTGCGCGGCGAAAGTATGTGGCATTTCTTTATGCGCCTGCTTGCGGTGGCGCTACCGTCTATTCGCGATTTTCGCGGGGTGCCTAATAAATTGGATGGGCAGGGGAATTATACCATCGGCATCACCGATTTTACTATTTTCCCAGAAATCGTTGTCGAAAATAACAAGCGCCAGATGGGCCTTGATATTACTTTTGTGACCTCGGCCGAGTCGGATGATGAAGCTCGCGAATTTTTAAAACTCATGGGCATGCCGTTCCGCCGGATCGATCCAGTGCCTGCCAAATCCACCGCTGCTTAACCTTATCGCGCCATGCCGAAAACCTCTGCCATCGAACGCAACAAGAAGCGTATCCGCCTTACCGCTAAGCATGCTGTCAAGCGTGCGGAGCTAAAGGCGATTCTCGCCAATCCCGCTACTACCGACGAAGAATTTTTCGCCGCGCAAAAGAAGCTGGCTAAATTACCTCGTAATTCTTCAAAGGTCCGCATCCGTAACCGTTGCTCGCTCAGCGGTCGACCGCGCGGCTTTCATCGCCGTTTCGGGGTCTCCCGTATTACGCTCCGCGAGCTCGCGCTTGCCGGCAAGATTCCTGGAGTCACTAAATCCTCCTGGTAAAAAACTTTCCCGCCGGAAGTCGGATATGATCCGACGGGCAATCTAACCTCCATCCATCCATGACCGATCCGATTAGTGATTTTTTGACCCGCCTACGCAATGCGTCGAAGGCCGGTCTCGCCGAGTGCGTAATGCCGCACTCTAAACTTAAGGAAAGTCTCGCCGGCATTCTTAAAGCTGAAGGCTTCGTACGTGCAGTCGCCACTGGGACTGAAGAGCGCGGGCATAAGACTCTCATCGTAACGATGAAGTATGTTGATAGCGCTCCGGTTATTACTGGTCTCAAACGCACTTCAACCCCTGGCCGTCGAATTTACACCGGCTACTCTGAAATCCCGCGTGTCTTGAATGGCCTCGGTCTTTCCATCATTTCCACTTCCAAGGGTCTCATGAAGGACCAAGACGCTCGGCGCCATAAACTCGGCGGCGAACTCGTCTGCACCGTCTGGTAAGGAGAATAACCACCATGAGCAGAATCGGCAAACAACCCGTCCAAATTCCTGACAAGGTCAAAATCGACATTAAAGACACCACCGTGTCTGTCGAGGGGCCTAAGGGCAAAGTCTCCAAGACTTTTGCTTCAGTCGTTAAAATTGAAAAGAAAGATAACACCATTTGTGTATCACCGCTCGATGAGACGCGGTTTTCTCGCGCGATGTACGGCACCGCTCGTTCTGTTATAGCCGGCATGGTTAAGGGCGTTAGTGTCGGTTATCTTAAGGAGCTTGAGATTCAAGGGGTAGGTTTCAAAGCCATCCTCAAGGGCAAGCAGCTTGACCTCGCCTTGGGCTATTCGCATCCAATCCTTCACGATATTCCTGAAGGCATCAAAGTTACCGTTACCGATCAGACCAAATTGAAAATCGAGGGTGCTGATAAGCAACTCGTCGGTCAGGTCACCGCTGAAATTCGTGCTTACTATCCGCCAGAGCCTTATAAGGGCAAGGGCGTGCGTATTGTCGGCGAGTACGCTGAACGTGTCCGTCGTAAGGAAGGTAAGACCGTCGCTTAAACGAACCACCATCCATGAAAACAGTTTACAAAGCTCAGCTCCTCCAGAAGCGCAAATGGCGCATTCGCAAGAAAGTGACCGGTACTGCCGTGCGCCCTCGCCTGAGTGTCAAATTCTCCGGCAAACATATTTACGCGCAGGCGGTAAACGACGATGCGGGCACGACCCTCGTATTTCTTTCTACGCTCGATCCCGAGACCCGGAAATCGCAAGTAAAGGGCAATGTTGCCGGTGCCAAATCGCTCGGCGCTGCTTTTGCGGCCAAAGCCAAAGCCGCTGGTATCACTGGGGTAGTTTTCGATCGCAACGGTCGTCTCTTCCACGGTCGCGTCAAAATTTTTGCTGATGCTGCCCGTGAGGGTGGTCTACAATTTTAATCTCCGCTCATGAATTACAATTCAACCAGATCGTCTTCCGGCCCGCGCTCCAATAAAGAATCGGCTGAGCCCGGCATGTACGAGAAAGTCGTATTTATCAATCGCTGCGCCAAGGTAGTTAAAGGCGGTCGCCGCTTTAGCTTCTCGGCTTTATCTGTCGTGGGCGACGGCAAGGGCAATGTCGGCATCGGTTACGGCAAGGCTAACGAAGTGCCTGATGCGATTAAAAAATCTACCGAGTCAGCCAAAAAGCGGATGGTGTCGGTAAAACTTAAGGGCAGCACAATTCCGCACGAGGTCCTCGGTGAATACGATGGGGGTAAAGTATTTCTTCGCCCTGCTTCCACGGGCACTGGCTTGATCGCTGGCGGCGGCGTGCGGGCGGTTCTTGAAGCCGCTGGCGTCCACAATGTGCTTACAAAATCGATGGGCTCCAAAAACCATATTGCCGTTGTACATGCCACTTTGAACGGACTGCGCCAACTCCGGCTAGAAGAAGATTTCAAAGCCCTCCGCGCTTAATTTAATTAATCAAACTCCGAGTCGCGCCTCATCGCTGAGGTGCGGCGCACTAATCAGGAATATCTATCATGCGTCTTCACGAACTAAAAAATGTCCCCGGTGCCGTACACCGTAAGAAACGCGTCGGCTGCGGCGAAGGCGGCGGTCACGGTAAAACCTCCACGCGCGGTGGTAAGGGCCAGAGCGCTCGTTCCGGCAGTTCTATCCGGCCAGGTTTTGAGGGCGGCCAGATGCCCCTTTACCGTAAATTGCCTCATCGCGGATTCAATAACTACGAATTTCGTACCAGCTATGCGGTTGTTAATGTCGGTGATCTCGCGCGACTTGATGCCGCAATTTCTGAAGTGAATGCAGAAGTATTGGCGCAAGCTGGCCTCGTGCGCAGGGGCATCAAGACGCTTAAGATTCTCGGCGATGGTGAAATCACCCGCGCCCTCAAGGTGACTGCGCAGAAATTTACAGGCTCGGCTAAAGCTAAACTCGAAAAAGCTGGCGGCCAGGCTATCACGGCCTGAGTGGAGCGGGGTTAGCCATCACTCACTTCTTGCGTAACTTTGCTTCCTGATTTTCCCAAATGTTCTCTGCCTTCACGAACTCCCTGAAGATTCCTGAGCTTCGCTCGCGGATCCTTTATACCCTTGGGCTGCTTTTTGTGGCACGTGTTGGGGCGCACATTCCGCTGCCTGGCATCGATCCGAAGCCGTTGCAGGCATTTTTTGCTGATCAAACGGCCAATGGGGGCGGCGCTCTTGTCGGTCTGTATAACATGTTTACTGGTGG
>NEUY01000008.1 GCA_002304425.1 Opitutia bacterium Tous-C10FEB | reverse complement strand
CCTTCCCGCCCCAGCCCGCCCCCGACGCAGACGAGCTGGACCCCAACGTGAAGCCCGCCGCCGCCGCCCGCTGGGCCGGCTACCGGGACACCGACTCATTCCTCGCCACGGCCCGTGCGACAGGCCTGCGCATCGTCCAGCTGAACGCCCGCGTGCTACGCATCGACCGCGAGGAGCTGATCAAGTGGCGCGCCAAGCGCACCGCGTAGTCGTCCTTCCCCGCACATCCCGAGCCCCGGCGCCCGCAAGGCCCGGGGCTTTTTCGTGTCCTGCCCCGGCCTGGCGCCCGCCGGCGCTGGTCGTTATCAGGTCGTTTTTTCAGGCCAACGGCCACTTTCAGAGGAGAAATGGTGCCCCCGCCCGGAATTGAACCGGGATATGACGTTTAGGAAACGCCTGCTCTATCCATTTGAGCTACGGGGACTAAGCTGGTTTCCAGACATGCCTTGGCCGATGGATTGGCAAATCAAAAATGCCCGTTGACAGAGGAGAGGGGAAACTCAACCTTCCGACTCCTTTTTCAACATGAGCACCACCGAAGCCAAGCAACAGACCCTTACGCCGCAAGAGATTCCTTTCACCCAGCCGCAGCTGATGAGCCGCTACATCACCGACACGGGTAAGATTCTGCCGCGCAAATACACCCACCTCTCCGCCAAAGAGCAGCGGAATGTTACCTCCAAGATTAAGAGCGCGCGCAATTTGCTGACGATGCTCTAAGCGCTTGCTTAGTCCACAATTTCAGCCGGAGCATCTGCTCCGGCTTTTTTGTCGCCAGATTTCATGCCTGCAAAAATTTACTCCCCCACTCCGGTTAACCTCCGCCGCTTAGCGGGGGTCTTGCGTGATGGCGGACTCGTCGCCTTACCCACCGAGACGGTCTACGGCCTAGCGGCCAACGCCCTTGATGCCCGAGCCTGCCGCGCCATCTTTCGCGCCAAAGGTCGGCCGACCCAAGATCCCTTGATCGTCCATGTGCTGGACCTTGCGCACGCCGAAGAACTCGCAACCTTTCACCCGCTGGCCCGGCGCCTCGCCCGCCGCTTTTGGCCCGGCCCGCTCACGCTGGTGCTGCCAAAAAAAATCTGCATTCCCGATATTGTGACGGCGGACCGCGCCACCGTGGCGATTCGCTCACCCGCGCATCCCTTGACTCGCCAATTGCTACGCCGCGCCGGCATCCCCCTAGCCGCGCCGAGCGCGAATCCTTTTGGTTACATTAGTCCCACCACCGCCGCCCACGTCCGCGATAGTTTGGGGAAGAAAATTTCTTACATCCTTAATGGTGGCGCCTGTAGCGTCGGCGTGGAATCCACCATTCTCGATTTAACCAATCCGGCGGCGCTGAAAATCTTGCGCCCGGGAGCCATCACGGCGGCAGACATTCGCAAATTTATCGGCGCAAAAATCAGCCTCCAGACCGCGAGACCGGGTCGCCAACCGCAATCGACCGGTCAACTCGCTCCGGGATTGCTGCCCCAACACTATAGTCCGCACACGCCTCTGCTGATTAAATCGACGTGGTCCCTCCTGCCACCCAACGTGGCCGGCATCTATCTGCGTCGCCCCCAGAAAATCGCGGGACCTAATTGCCTTTGGCTCAGCCAACGCGGCGACGGCCAAGCCGTGGCCAAAAATCTTTATCAGGTCCTGCGCCAAGCGGACCAAGGAGGGTATCGGCAAATTTGGATTGAAGCCTTACCCGCGGATGCAGACGGACTGGCTGCCGCCATTAATGACCGACTGCAGCGCGCAGCGACTAAGCGCTGAGTGCACAAATTTTAAAGCACGCTGGCCAACGTAGTCAGGAGCCGCTCGTTTTGCGCCCGTGTGCCGACGGTGATCCGCACCCACTCGGGTAGGCCATAAGGCTGAACCGGGCGAACGATCAACCCGCGTTGCTGGAGTACGCTAAAGATCCGCGACCCATCGCCCACCTTAACCAAGATAAAATTTCCGCGGCCCGGGACAAATTCCAGACCCTGCGCGCTGAAACCCGCGCTGAGCTGCGCCAAGCCGAGCTGATTTTCCCGCAAGCAATGGGCGACGAACTCATGATCATCCAAAGCGGCCGCCGCGGCGGCCGCCGCCACTCCACCGACGTTAAAAGGCTGCCGAGCCCGCTGAATGATCGCGATCAATTCCGCCGCCGCATAACCATAGCCCACCCGCAGCGAGGCGAGGCCATATATTTTTGAAAAAGTCCGCAGACAAATAATCTTACGTCCCGCGGCGATCAAAGCGCGGAGATCGGGCGCCGCGGCCACGTACTCAGCGTAGGCCTCATCAAAGACTAAGATCACGTGGGGCGGCAAAGCGTGCACGAGTGCATTAATTTCTTCCGCCGTGTTGGCGCCGCCGAGGGGATTAGCGGGGCTAGCCAGAAACACGAAGCGCGTCCGCGAGGTCACGGCCGCGGCGAGACTCGTTAAATCCTGCCGCATTTGCTGCAGGGGCACTTCGACGGGCGTGGCGCCAAACATCAACGTGACCAATTTATAGACGACAAAGGACGATTGGTGCATGACGCACTCCACGCCAGGCGCGAGAAAAGCATGACCCAACAATTCCAGAATTTCGTTGGAACCATTTCCAATAATAAATTGATCCATGCCCAAACTCCATTTCTGGGCTAACTTCTGCCGCAGCAAAAAATAGCCGCCATCAGGATACAAATGCGCTTCGCGCAAGGCGCGCTCCCCGGCTGCTACGGCCAGCGGCGAAGGCCCCAAGGGATTTTCATTAGAGGCGAGCTTGCAAATGCTGGCCGGATCGAGCCCCAACTCCCGCGCCACTTGATCAATCGGCTTGCCCGCCTCGTAGATCGGTTGGGTTAATATTTTCTGATTCGTAAGGTCCGCAAAAGTCATGCACCTAGCCCACGCGCTGGGCGGCTTTGACTCAAATCAAAAGCAGCCTGGGTCAGCGCGGCCCGCGACTGGGCACATGCACCCATTGCATCCCCGCCGCCTCGGCCGCCTGGATGCCGGGTTCCGCATCCTCAAACACTAAACACTGGGCCGGGGGCACTCCCATTTTTTGGGCCGCAAGCAAGAACATCTCCGGAGAAGGCTTGCCGTGCGTTACATCTTCTGGGGTTACGACTACCGAAAATAATGCGGCTAAACCGACTTGTGCTAACGTCCCTCGCACCACCACCCGCGGCCCGCCTGAGGCCACGCTCACTGGAAATTGCGTCGCCACGCGCCGCGCAAAATTTACCACGGGCTCGATCAGCGTCACCTCACCCTGCAACGCGACAAACCGCGCTTCTTTTTGGTGAAATACCTGATGGGGGTCTAAGGCGATGCCGTAATGCTGGCTGAGCAATTCAGCCACCCGCAACGTCGGGACCCCGCCGAGCGAATAAAATAGATCTTCACTCAGTGGCTCCTGTAAGCCCGCGTGCTGCATCGCCTCATTCCAGGCTCGATAATGCAGCGGCATGGTATCGACGAGCGTGCCGTCGAGATCGAAAATATAACCAGCAAAATTACCGTCAGGGATAACCAACTTCATGAGTTTGCTACGGTGCGAGGGCTCGCCAGTTTGGCAACCGAATCCTCTATCACCCAACCACCCCTCAACGCCGTCCGCCGCGCGTGAGCCGACTCTTCGGTTTTTCTGGGGCTAGCTGGGGCATCCCGCCGCCATCAAAAATGCCGGAATAGGTATAATTAAACCCCGTAACTTTCTTCCACTCGATGCTCTGGCCAATAAAGCGCTCAATACTGCGGGCGTCACGCCACGTCTCTTCCGTCACCAACGTGAAGGCATCGCCCGTCTTGTGCGCCCGACCCGTGCGCCCGATGCGATGAACGTAATCCTCTGGATTCTCCGGAACGTCAAAATTGATCACGTGCGACACATCCGCAATATCAAGCCCGCGCGCGACCAAGTCGGTCGCGACCAGCACTTCATACTGACCGGATTTAAAGCCCTTGAGCGCATCCGTCCGCTCTTGCTGGCTGCGATCAGCATGCATCACGGCGCAGGTATGGCCTTCTTGTTTGAGTCGGCTGGCTACGTAATCCGCCCCCGACTTGGTTCGTGAAAAAATAATGACGCTCTTATATTGCGTCTCTTCCAGCAGGTGCGCGAGGAGGTCAAATTTCTGCGCTTGGACCACCGGATAAAAGGCGTGCGTAATCGTTTCAGCCGTCGAGCGCTGCCGGCCGATCGAAATAGTTTCGGGCGAGCGCAGCGCCCAGGCGGCGAGCTGCTCAATTTCGGGCGGGAGCGTCGCGGTGAAAAATAATGTCTGCCGCTCGCGCGGCACTTTGGCTACGATGCGTTTCACATCAGGCAAAAATCCCATGTCGAGCATCCGATCGACCTCGTCGAGCACGAGGATATCAATGTTATCGAGCCGGATTTCACCTTGCTCCATGTAGTCGAGTAAACGTCCAGGAGTCGCCGCGAGGATATCCACCCCGTGGGCAAGATCTTCCCGCTGCTTGCCGTAACCCACGCCGCCGTACACCACGGTCACGCGCAGATCGGTATATTTTGAAAAATTCTTAAATGCTTCCTCTACCTGCACCGCTAGCTCGCGCGTGGGCTCCAAAATAAGGCAGCGCATTTTACCGTGTTGCTGCAGCCGATTGAGAATCGGTAACGCAAATGCCGCGGTTTTTCCGGTCCCTGTCTGGGCTGAACCAATCACATCGCGACCGCTTAAAATAATCGGGATGGCCTGAGCTTGAATCGGCGTCGGCGCTTCGTAGCCCATGCCTTGCACGGCAAAGGCAATCCGATCGCTCAACCCCAATTGGGTGAAAGCAGTATCCAGCTTAGGCACCTCAGGCAGGGGCTTAGCGACCTGAGGAATCCGGGCCGCCACCGGAGCTTGGACCGATTTAGCTGATGTCGAGCGATGCTGAATCGGGGCCGCTGGCCGCGTCGGGCTAGAAGATCTTGCAGGATGAGCGGTCGGCCGCTTGTCATGGCGATGTTCGCCACTTTTCGGAACGGGTCTCCCTGATTTATGAGCCGGCTTGGTCTCGGAACGCTGATCGTCCTTCGCAAAGGTCTGCCGGATTTTTGAAATGAGCTTACGGAGCATGAAAAAGTAGAGTGTTGGTATCGGGTCCCGCTGAGAGCATTGCAATCCCGCATCTCCGATCAGCCTAGGCCGCCAGTCCCCGAGGGCAATCATCCGGCCCACGCCGATTTTTGCTCGGCTCTAACTTAATCAACCCATCCCATAAAAATTAAACCTATATCTATACAATCTATTATCTATCAATTGATTGCATTCGAATAATAAACCTTGAGCCCTTAAATATATTAATGGTGATGGGCGCCGGTGGCAGCATGCCACAGCGTCGGAAAACGGATGGGGAAATTACGGCGAACCTCTTCATCCACGGGATCGGCGGGCAAGCTTTTCCACAGATTAAGCCAATCCTCCCGCCCCGCCGCCACCGCCCCGAATAACAGCGCAGGCTGGCGCACAGGCCAATCTTGCCAATGCAGCACATCCGGCGAGAGCGGCCATTTAGATTTGTCGGCGAGAAATGGAGCGAGGAACTCCACGCCGCGAACCATGGTACGGCCATCGGCGAGTTTGAACTTCATCAGATCTTCATCCGGCGTGGATAGCAGCACGGCGAGGCTCGTCATGATATCCAAATTAAAAATGGAATAACCGTAGGCTTTCGTCCGCGCGAGCTCGCGCGGGAAGCTGCCATTGGGCGCCATTTGCAGCGGCAAAATAATTTCCTTAAAACGCCGGCGACAATCAGCGAGCGTCGCCCGGTCATCGAGCAGCAGCGCGAACGCCGTCGCCTGCAACAACCAGCAGGTGCCATGGTTATTATCTGCTTTGCGCTCCTCGATGCCGTAAGGATGCGTCTGCAGCCAATGGAGATAATCGCGAAACCAAGCATGTGCGGCCGCTTCCGTTGCCGCATCGAGTGGCTTCGCTCCGTGAAGCGCGCGCAGACCAAGTGCTACTTCGGCTAAATGCACGGTATCGATTAACCCAATCCCTCGGCCCGTACAGACGCCTTGGATCGATTGGGCATATTGCAAATTGGGGTTTAGGCGGGTCGCGGGATCGACGAACCACACTCTTAATTGCTGCACCGCCGCCGCCGCGTAGCGCTCTTCACGTGTGAGATCATACGCCGCCGTCAGCGCACCCACATCACGCGCGAAGGCAAACATCAGCCGGCGATGGGCCACAAAATTACTGGGATTAGTCTCCCCATCACGGCGCACATAAGGCCCAGCCGGATTTTTAGGATCAGGCCACCAATAATCACCCTCTGAGGAGAAATCATGCACCCCGCCGGGACTGCGCGGGTTCACGACCGCCGTTATCGAAATCGGCTGAACGCCCAGCGCGGCGTCCGCTAGCGGCACGACGCGCGGCAGCTCATAGGCCGATAAGTTAAATGAAAAGAGCGCGAGCGTGAGTAGCATAAGGATAGATTGAAATGGCTGGAGCCGACCGCAGGAACTGCTCCGACCCGGCTAACTTAATTTTACATCGCTAGCGGGTCGAGGTAAACTTGCGCGGGCCCAATCAATCTTTCTATAAAATAATCAGTCGCATAATGGTCGCCAACCCGTTGCCATCCCCTCTCTTTCGCCCAGGCGATAAGCTAATTTTATAACATCTTAAAATCGTGACTGCCCCAGATAAAATTCCGACCAAAGCCGCGCTGATCGCCGGTTTTGCGACTATTTATCTCGTCTGGGGCTCCACGTATCTCGGCATCAAAATTGCGGTCGAAACCTTGCCACCTTTCCTGATGGCCGGGGCGCGTTTCCTCGTGGCCGGTGGCTTGATCGCTGGCTGGATTGCGTTCACCCGCGGCTTTCATACCACCCGGCGCCAGTGGTTCGACAACGCCATCGTCGGCGGGCTGCTGCTACTCGGCGGCAACGGTTTAGTTTCCTGGGCCGAACAAAAAATTCCCTCCGGTATCGCCACGCTGATCATTTCACTTGGGCCCCTTTTTATTGTACTCCTCGATTGGGCGGTCCACGCCATCAGCGGTCATCAGAATCAAGGGACTAAACCATCGCCGGCAACCTTCCTCGGGGTTGGCCTTGGCTTCATCGGCCTCCTCGTGCTGGTCGGCCCACAGCTAGGCGAAGGCACCACCGACCTCGATCCGTGGCGCCTCGGGGGCATCGTCCTCGCCTGCTTCTCCTGGAGTGCGGGCTCGCTCTATACGCGTTATGCACGCAACTCGGCCGATCCCTTCACCGCTTCCGCTATGCAAATGCTCGCGGGTAGCCTCTGGCTTTTTTTAGTCAGCTTACTCATTGGCGAACCGGCCCATTTTCATTTTGCCGACGTCTCCGCCCGTTCTTGGGGAGCCTGGGTTTACCTGATCATCGCCGGCTCACTCATCGGCTTCACCACCTTTGTCTGGCTCATGAAGCATTGCTCCCCAGCGCGCGTGGCAACCTACGCCTATGTTAACCCGATTGTGGCGGTTTTTCTTGGTTGGTGGCTTGCCCACGAACCGATCGGCCCACGGCTTTTTGTCGCTGCGGCTATCATTATCGCCGGCGTCGCGATCATCACGACCACCAAGAATAAAATTCCCGTCGACTCACTGGCACCACCCAGCGAAACTAAATCTCCTTAAGGCTATTATCGCTGGCAACCTAAGCCCACGCCTGCTGTCTCATTGCTTATGAAATACTCCCGCCTGCTTCTCCTCGCCGCGGCGCTCGTGGCCTTGACTGGCTGCCAGTCGATTGATGATCGCATCAAACAAAAGCCCGCCGCCTTCGCCGCCGCCGATAAGGCGACGCAGGACAAAATTAAACAGGGGATCATCGATCTCGGCTTCACGGAGGACCTCGTCTACTTCGCCCTAGGCCAGCCAGACCAAAAACGCGAAGCCCTCACCCCCACCGGCCGCACGATCAGCTGGATTTATAATACTTACTACCAGCGCTACGATGGCACCGCGTTTGTCGGCTACGAGCGGCGCGTTTATTACGATCCTTACCTAAGGTCGTACCGCGTTTATTATCACCCCGCGTACGCGGATACCTATCGCAACGAGAAAGAAGAACGCATTCGGGTCGTCTTTAAAGACGGCAAAGCCGCGGTGATCGAGCAAGCCAAAGAGTGACCCTGCCGGCAGCAAAATCCGCCGGGGCGGCGCGTATAGAAATTTAGCGCAAGACCCGGCGCAGCTTAGACCCAATCCGCCGCGCCAGCGTAGGATTAGCATAACCCACCCAAGCGACGGGGGTGGTCGTATCGAGTACCGTATCGAGCGGCTGGCCGTTAGGCGCCGTAATCACACAGCCACACTCCTGCGCAATCAGCGCAGTACAAATATCGTAAGGATGACACAGCAGCGTCGTGCGCTGGCGCAAGGCCGCCATCGCGAGCGGTCGTAAATCTGCAATAAAACGATCATGCCCCATCAATAATTCATAAAGCTGACCCCCAGTGCTCAAATATTGATCATCAAAAATCTCGCCGCCAGCGCCGAGTGCCCGCCAAAGCTGCTCTTCGCGCTCAGCTAGCCAAGCCTTACCGGCCGGAAAAAATTTCGCAAACGACGCAAAACCGTGCGCCACGCATTTTGCTCGCGACGGTTGCGGCTTAAACTTCGTCCGGCGACCCGTGCGAGCAACCACGCGCTCGGCGTGCACTCGCTCGCCCCGCACGACGCTTAACTGATCGCCGCTGTCCTGCTTTACCGTCGGCAGCTCGGTCATCGCGGCGACTATAATATCACGCAGGTTAGTTTTTGGTCCGCGCTGCGGCGCCAACGCGGCGAGACTCCACGCCGAACGTTTTGCATACATTAACCCGCGGGTCCCATCAATCGGGTCGAGGATGCATTTAAAAATTGTCTGCGCTACCGGCGTACCCCGCGGAAAAGTCACCGGTCCCGCTGATTCCTCCAACCCCTCCATCACTAATTCAACCGGCCAGCGCGGCGGCCAATTTTTTTTAAACCAAGTCAGCACGGCCTGCTCGCTGATTTTGTCGATGCCATAGATGGTGTCGGCGGCCGTGACCGCGGCCACCCGCGTCAGCTTCCGGCCCCCTCGCCGTTGGGCGGCCCGCACGGAGTCGCGAATCACAGCCTGTAATCGACAGAGCAGTCGACGGGCTCGATCAAGTTCAGCTGCTTTCACGCGATGAAATTGGCCTAACTATTATTACAACACCTTGACCGCTGCAGTAACCAAGCGCTCAAAGGCGGCCGCCCCCTTGGCCGCATTAGCGAGCGTATGGGCGTGCGTCAGATGTTCGTCTGATAATCCTGCCCCCATATTAGTAATGCACGAAACACCGACGACCTTGAGCCCGCAGTGGCGGGCGATCAAACAATCCGGCACGCTCGACATGCCGACCGCGTCAGCCCCCCAACCTTGCACCATACGGATCTCCGCCGGTGTCTCAAAAGACGGCCCCCGGAAGGCCACATAGACGCCCTCGTGCAACGTGATGCCTTGTTGTCGCGCCACGGCTTTAACCCGACCGGCCAGTCCAGGATCCCAAGCATCACTGACCGGGAAAAAACGCGGGCCAAAGGAATCGTCATTGGGACCCGTGAGCGGATTAAGCCCTAGAAAATTAATATGATCAGTAATCAGCATCAATTCGCTGACTTTAATCGCCGGGCGTAAACTGCCGGCCGCGTTAGATAAAAATAAAGTATCTACGCCCACGGCCTGGAGCGTGCGAATCATCGTCCGGAGCGGATAGGCATCATCCGTTTCGTAAAAATGTTTGCGCCCCTTGAGCACAATCACCGGCACGCCATCGAGTTCGCCGGCGATCAACTCGCCGATGTGCCCCAACACAGTGAGCACGGGAAAGCCGGGGAGATCAGCATAAGCAATGACGCGAGGCCGCTGAATCTGATTGGCCAAACCACCCAGGCCAGAACCTAAAATGATCGCAATCCGCGGCCGCGCGCCGGCTAAGGCCGCTGTAATGATGGCCGCTGACTGCCGAACGTTTTCAAGGTGGGCTTGCGGTAGGGTCATGGCGTCAAGCTAGCGGAAACCCGGCAACGGGAAAAGACCGCATTTTGAACGCTCTGATCGTCGGCAAAAACTAGGCCGGCAGTTCAGATTCAACCGCGGGGGGCTTGGGCGGCAACTTAGGGACGGGGATGTGTGCGGCTTGGCGCAGCAGTTCTTTATTAGAAATCTTAAGGCGCGCCGCGATGATGTTGAGCCGGACCGCCTCATTTTGCGTCAGCGTAGTTTGGCGATCGGTGCCATCGCGATCCACCCACTTTACTGCATGGATTTTTTGGCGAGAGGCTTTGACCAGATCGCGCAAAAATAATTGTTCGTCATCAGGTAATTCCATACCGCCAGAGTTGGCGGAGCGGCTGGACGAAGGTCAACGCCCTTCCCGCGCTGCCGCGGCCCAATCGCCTTAAGCTTCGCGCTTCAATTCGCGAGTCATCAGCGCATGGAGCGCATCGGCGGGTAGCTTATTTTGATACAAAATTGCGTAAATCTCCCCGAGAATGGGTGCGGCAATCTTCCGTTCTTGGCACAAACCGTAAAGGGCCTCGGTGGTGCGGTGGCCTTCCACGATCGTCTTCCGGCGGGCGAGTAAAGCGGTGATGATTTTACCGGCACCGATGTGTTCACCAAATTCACGATTGCGACTCCAAGCCCCATGACTGGTCGCCACCAAATCACCAAAACCACTCAGCCCATAAAAAGTTTCGGGCTTAGCCCCGAGGGCGACCCCGACGCGCAGCATTTCGGCCAAAGCCCGCGTCAGCAGAGCCGCCTTGGCATTATCTCCGAGCTTCAATCCATCGCAGAGACCCGCGGCGATGGCGTAAATATTTTTCAGTCCGCCGCCATATTCTGCCCCCGCGAGATCAGGGCTAAGATAAATGCGTAACGTTGGCCCGCTCATTGCGGCCGGCACGCGATCACTGAACGCATCCTGCCGCGCCACGGCCAACACCATCGCCGCGGGCAAACCCCGCGCCACTTCTGCGGCATTAGTCGGACCCGTGAGTGTGCCGACATTGAGGTCGGGCATAATCTGCGTCAAAATCTGGCTGGGCCGAAGGTGCGTACCGAGTTCAAGCCCTTTCACCAAACTGAGCAAAAGTTGCAAACGCGCCGTGTCCTGCCGCGCGCCGCAAATTTTTTCGCTCCACTCACGCAATGATTGCGCCGGACAAGCGATCAGCGCCACATCGGCCTCGAGCAGGGCCGCGCGCAAATCCGCGGTGACCCGCAACGCAGCCGGCAAACTGATGCCGGGCAGATAATCTTTATTTTCATGCGCCGCGCGCACCGCGATGGCATGCTCAGGCCGCCGAGTGACGAGGGTGGTCCCTTGCCCGCGCCGAACCAGATGCACGGCCATGGCGGTACCCCAAGCTCCCGCTCCAATGACTGCAAAATTAAGGGGACGTGACTCAGGCATGAAGGAAACCGTCAGATTTTGAGGAAGCAGGGGTTTTTTCCCCGGCAATTAAAGCATCAAAATTTTCACCGACATTGACCAGCCCGAACCGAAGGCCGGACCCTAAAAGTTCGCCCGCCAGGCTACGCGGGTAAGATCGCCTCCTTATGGTGTAGCGGCTAGCTCCGGCACCGATGGCAGCGATCCACTCGCCTGCTTCCAGCGTCTGCCCGGCGGGCGATGCAGGGCCCCGCAGTTACCCAACGACCGTGAGATCGACGCCTGCACAATGGCGTGACTACCCAGTCGGGTGAAATTAATAAATGGGCCAACGGAAGGGAGAGAAAGCCGTCGAGGTAGCCAGAATCGCCTTGAAAGGAAGCGCTATTTTTCTCCAGGTATTAGGGGTGTCCTACCGCTGGCGTCACTTGCTCAATCAATTGCCCTTCGGCGTCGGTCGCAGCCCGAAAGTCGCGCCGCTGCCTCACGCTCAATTTGCAAGCTACCTCGAAGCCTCTCGGGCCCGCCTCCCCCTCAACGCACGTGAGCGCCGCGACCGGTGGAGCCGCTGGCTGCGGGCTTTAGTTTTTTTAGCCGCGCTCGGCGGCGGGAGCTGGGTGCTCTGGGAAAGCGGGCAAGCGCTTGCCCGCTTCTGAATCGGCTGAGCCGACGCAAAGCCAGTTGCTAGTGCCGACCCAAAGCCTATGACCTTATCCATGCATCCCTCGGCAGAACTTTATCCTTGGATCTCGGTCGGCGCCATCGCGTGGGGCCTGTTAGATTGTTTTTTCGGCTATCGGGTTTTCAAAATAACGCTCGCCGTACTGGGCGGTCTGCTCGGTATGATTGGCGGTCATGCAGCGGGCACCGCACTTGATTTTGGCACCGCCGGGATTATCGGCAGCCTAATTTTAGGCGGCCTCGTCGGCGCAGGTTTAGCCTATCTCCTCTATATTGCGGCAGTATTTGTCGCGGGCTTTGGCTTTGGGGCCACCCTCGGGCTGCTGGTGCTCAGCCACTATCATCACATGGTCGCCCTGCTAAGCGGGGCCGTGCTGGGCCTCATCGGCGGCTTTCTCGCAGTAAAAACTCAGCGCATTCTCATCATTCTTTCAACGGCCCTGCTTGGCTCGTTTCGGACCATGGTGGCTCTCGCGTATTTCACCCATCAGATTCCTTGGTTAGATTTTTTCCAACGTCCCCAATTTATGCCGGAACTGCTGGATCACCACGCGTGGCTTTTCCCCTCGATCTTAGTCTTAGCTGTAATCGGGGTCATCGCCCAATTCGAACTAGGCGGGTCCGACCTGAAAAAGAAAACAAAATCTAAAGACGAGTAACCTTGCCGACCCTCGCCCCAACCACAGAGTAATTCCCAATGAAAAAAGCCCTCCTCCCCTTCTGCCTGCTGGCCCTTTTAGCCGCTCTCGTCAGCGGTTGCACCAACACCAGCAAACTAGTCTCGAGAGGCCTGAAGGCCGAAGTGACTTCAATTGTGCGGGCTCCGGACGGCTCCGTGACGGCCTCGTGGCGCGTGACCAATGATAATATCGTGGCCTATATCTTCAACCGCGTTCGGGCCAAAATTTATCTGAATGGCACTTACCTCGGACTGCTCACCAATGATACTCCCTTGGCCATCCCAGCCAACACCATGTCCGTTCGCTCGGGCCCAGTCACCGGCGGTGATCCGGCGGCCCGCCGCGCCCTCGACGCAGCCGTGACCCAAGGCTCGGCGAGTTATCGCGTGGATTCACAGGTCACGATCTGCATCTACGACGATACCTTTGAGGAATCTAAACTCACCGCGGCCGGTACCGTTACGGTTAAGGCAGAATAAATCTTGGCGACCCGCGCGATGGCCACGAGCAAGCGCTTAGAATACGGTGGGCACGCCTTAGTCTGGGCCGGCGATTGGACCCCCGCTGGCGCCCGCCAAGCAATCAGTGGCGCCGCGCAGGCGGGTTATGATTATATCGAAATTGCCCTGCTGGATCCTTGGAAAGTAGACATCAGCCTGACGAAGAATTTACTGCAGGAATACGGACTCCGCGCCCACGCCTCTCTGGGCCTTTCCCCCACCACGGATGTCACCAGCACCAATCCCGCCATCGTTGCCCAAGGTGACGCTCTGCTGCGCCAGGCCACGGACGTGCTCGCGGGCATTGGCGGGACTGAACTCTGCGGCGTCATCTACTGTGCGCTCGGCAAATATGCGGGGCCGGCCTCTCCTCAAAATCGCGCCAACGCCGTGGCGGCGATGCAACGCCTCGCGGACTATGCCGCCGCGCGAGGCATCAATATTAATCTCGAAGTCGTGAATCGCTACGAAACTAACATCATGAACTCTGCCCGCGAGGGACTAGAGTTTTTGGCCGCGGTCAATCGGCCCAATGCGTTTCTGCATCTCGATACTTATCACATGAACATTGAGGAAGACGGTATGGAGCAAGCCGTCCTCGCGGTCGGGGCCCGCCTCGGCTACGTGCATATCGGCGAAAGCCACCGAGGTTATCTCGGCACGGGGAATGTGAATTTTGACCCCTTCTTCAACGCTTTGAAAAAAATCAATTACCAAGGCCCCATCGCCTTCGAATCTTTCTCTTCGGCCGTCGTTGATCCCGCGCTCTCCAACGCGCTGTGCGTCTGGCGCAACCTCTGGAGTGATTCCGATGACCTCGCGCGCCACGCCTTAAAATTTATGCGGGCGCGCTACGATCGGAAAAGTTAAGCGCCCCCGCCGGCACTCGCGGAGACCGGCTGAAGTTTTGAACGAAACAAAGCGCCCACATAATCACGATTTAGGCGGGCGATAAAATCGTGCGTGATGGTTTTCGGACAAACCGCGCTGCACTCGTATTGATTAGTGCAATTGCCGAAGCCGGCCTCATCCATCGTCTGCACCATCGCCAAGACGCGCCGATCCCGTTCTGGCTGGCCCTGGGGCATCAAACCAAGATGGGAAACTTTGGCCGCCACAAACAGCATGGCGCTCGCATTTTTACAGGCGGCGACACAAGCGCCGCAGCCGATGCAGGCCGCGGCATCCATGGCGAGGTCAGCCACGGCTTTTGATACTAAAATTGAATTGGCATCAGGCGCCGCCCCGGTGCGGGCCGAAATAAATCCCCCTGCTTGTTGAATTTTATCAAAAGCTGAACGCTCGACCACGAGATCCTTAATAATCGGAAAAGCTGTCGCCCGGAATGGCTCCACCACAATCACATCACCCGCCTGAAAGCTCCGCATGTACACTTGGCAAGTCGCGACCCCTTTGCCGGGACCATGCGGCTTCCCGTTGATGGTGCAGGAACAGGTTCCACAGATCCCTTCGCGACAGTCATGCGCGAAGGCGATGGGCTCGTCATTGCTGACCGTCAGACCGTCATTGACGACATCGAGGAGCTCGAGAAAAGACATGTCAGGGCTGACATTGTGCGCGGGGTAATCGACAAATTTACCGAGCTGCGCTGGACTGGCCTGCCGCCAGACGCGCAGGGTGACAGAGAAAAGTTTCTTAGCAGGAGTGGAGGCGACCATGGTGAATTGCGGGGGCTTACTTGTAGGAGCGCACGGACATCTTAGTGAATTCGTAATTGAGCGGCTCGATATTGCGCAGCGGCGTCTGGCCGGGGCCCTGATATTCCCAAGCGGCAACATGACCAAACTTCTCGTCGTCGCGCTTACACTCCCCGTCAGGATATTGATATTCCTCACGGAAATGGCCGCCACAGCTCTCCTCTCGGGTGAGAGCGTCACGGCACATAAGCTCACCGAGATCGATAAAATCAGCCACGCGGCCGGCCTTTTCCAAAGATTGATTCAGGGTCTCGGCTGAGCCGGGCACCTTGACGTTAGCAACAAACTCTTCCCGCAGGGCCGGAATCTTTTGCAAGGCGCTCTCCAGCCCCTGCTTCGTACGTGCCATGCCGCAATGCTCCCACATGATTTTGCCGAGCCGCTTATGAAAATGGCTCACGGGTTCTTTTCCAGGATTATTGAGCAACTGCTTCGTCTGGGCGCTGACGCTTTCCGCCGCTTGTTTAAATTCTGGTCGATCGATATTCGACTGGGCGCTGGGCTTTTGCTGCGCGAGATAGTCACCGATGGTATAGGGAATAACAAAATAGCCATCAGCTAAACCTTGCATGAGGGCCGAGGCCCCGAGGCGATTAGCGCCATGATCCGAGAAATTGGCCTCCCCGAGCACGAAGAGCCCAGGGACGTTCGACATGAGGTTATAGTCTACCCACAATCCGCCCATGGTGTAGTGCACCGCTGGGAAAATTCGCATGGGAGCCTGGTAGGCGTTCTCCGCGGTGATCTCGTGGTAAATATCAAAAAGATTACCGTAACGCTCCCGGACCGCCGGCTCACCGAGCCGCTTGATCGCGTCGGCAAAATCGAGGTAAACCCCTAAACCGGTCTCGCCCACCCCGCGGCCCTCATCGCACATGCGCATGGCGGCCCGTGAAGCCACATCGCGCGGCGCAAGATTGCCGAAGCTCGGGTAAATCCGCTCGAGATAATAGTCGCGATCCGCCTCCGCGATCGCGCTCGGCTCTTTTTTGATGTCGGCTTTATTTTTCGGCACCCAGATCCGACCATCATTGCGCAATGACTCAGACATCAAGGTAAGTTTTGACTGATAGTCGCCGCTCACGGGAATGCAGGTCGGATGGATTTGAGTATAGCACGGATTTGCCATGCAGGCCCCGCGTTTGTAAGCTCGCCAAATGGCTGTGGTGTTCGACTGCCGCGCGTAGGTCGAAAGATTAAACACGTTGCCGTAGCCCCCGGTGGCTAAAATCACGGCGTCCGCACTGTGGCGCGTAATCGCCCCCGTCTTAAGATCACGCACAATCACACCTTTGGCGTGCCCATCAACGATGACCAGATCCAGCATCTCAGAGTTAGGGTGCAGCTCGACCGCGCCCTGTCCCACCATGCGCGAGAGCGCCGAATAAGCGCCGAGCAGCAATTGCTGACCCGTCTGGCCGCGAGCGTAAAAAGTGCGTGAGACTTGGGCGCCGCCAAACGAGCGATTGGCTAAGTGGCCGCTGTACTCTCGAGCGAAAGGCACCCCCTGCGCCGCGCATTGATCGATGATGTTAGCGGACACTTCCGCGAGGCGGTGCACGTTCGCTTCCCGCGCACGATAATCCCCCCCCTTCAGCGTGTCGTAAAATAAGCGATGCACGGAGTCGCCATCGTTCTGATAGTTTTTCGTGCCATTGATGCCACCCTGGGCGGCAATCGAGTGAGCGCGCCTCGGGCTATCCTGGAACACAAAACTTTTCACGCGGTAACCCAGCTCGGCCAGCGTGGCAGCCGCTGAAGAGCCGGCGAGACCAGCCCCGACCACGATGATTTCGTATTTCCGCTTATTGGCCGGATTAACGAGTTTGATCTGGGTCTTATGCTGCTGCCATTTATCGGCGAGCGGGCCGGAAGGAATCTTAGAATCAAGTTTGGCCATGGCGAAAAATATTAAACGTGGGCCTTAACCCAACCGCCAAGAATAGCGAGGGGGATAGCCGCATTAAGGAGAAAATAGCCCCAGCAGTATACCCGCGCAAAGCACTCAAGGCCACGCGTCCAGCGTTCGTTTTTAAAACCAAGCGTCTGCACGAGGCTCACCACGCCATGGGCCAAGTGGTAGCTCAGTAAACCGACCGCGAGGATGTAGAAAAAAGCGACGCCGGGGCGGCTGAAACCTTGCACCATCATGGTGTGCACATCGCGGACCAGCGTGCCGTCCGCCAAGGCAAACGAATGCCGACTCCACTCTGGATGCTGTACCCGGAAGGTAAAATCGAGCAGGTGATAAATCAAGAAAGCCAACACCACGAGGCCGGTACGCGCCATGACGCGCGAGGCGAGGCTGGCGCGGTTAGTGTGATTCACCCCGTAATTCATGGGCCGCGCCGCGCTATTTTCCCGCGTGAGCTGAATGGCCACCCACACATGAACGACCACACAGGCGAGGAGGAAGAATCGCACGAGCCAGAGTCCTATGCCGAGTGACTCCAACATATGCCCATAGGCATTAATTTTTTGCGGCGGCAGAAAGATCTGCAAGTTGCCAAGCAAATGCCCGGTGACAAAACCGACCAGCACGAGCCCCGTCAGGGCCATTAAGATTTTTTTGCCGATCGAGGAATTAAAGAGCGAACCAAGGATATTCATTACAAATCTACGTGCAGGGGGAATGGCAGGGCGGGGATAGCTAAGTGTTAAGATAGATAGGATAAACCCGCAAAATGTAAACGGAGCAGCCTCGCTCCTCTCTCTTTATTAGTGAACCTACCGAGGGCGAGAAGCTAGGGTGTAGCCTCAGCGCAGAAGCGGCTTGAGCAGCGAGAATTTTCCGCTCGCCGCCGGTTGAATGAATTTACGCCGGAAAAGATTAACGCGCACCCCCACCCCGAGGGCGCTCGCAATCGCCTCCGCCATACCCCGCGGGGCGCTGACATCAGCAACGTACTGGAAATCCCAGCGCAGATCAGACACTTGGACTAAGCTCCAGTGCCAGCACGCGAAGACCTCCGGCAAAGCCGCATCAATCTCACTTGAGGAAATGATCTGCCCAGCAGCATTAAAATGTAAATCCCGCTCGCGACCCAAGATCCGGTAGCCGGTGGACATACGCTGTACGATATCTCCCGTGAAATACCGCAGCAGCGGCATGGCCTCGCGATCCCGCGTCGTCACGTTGATCTGAAAAATATCCGGCACCAGCGCCCGCCAAGGCACGAGCTCGACGAACGCATTTTCGTCAATGACCCGCAGGTTATCACCAAAGGCATCGCCCACAAAAATATAGCCCGCCTCCGTCGACCCATAAAGATCGACCTGCACCGCGGGAAAAGCTTCGGCAATCCGCCGACTGTGCTGGCGACTGGCCTTGCCGTAAGTAAGAATGATCGTGCGCACGCTGGGCACGGCGACTCGCCGTTTCTGCACCGCCCGCGCCAGCATCGAGAGATAAACGGGCTCACCTTCCAAGACCTCGGGCTGGAGCGCCTGTAATTCTAACACAATGCGATCCCACTCCGCTTCCGCAAAAACAAAAGGATCACTGGATAAATTCAAATAAACGGTCCCATCAAAGTAACGGTGCGGGAAAGGGTGATCCTCGTAGGGGCATAGATTGCTCGAACAGCCGATCGGGGCCAGAACAGCCTTACGATAAGGGCGGCTCGCATAAGGAGCGAGCTGCGGATGAGCGAGATAAGCCCGTTGCAATTGGGCATTCCACCAACCCTCTTCCATGACCACGGTCATGGGCTGGGCGGTTGAACCCGAGGTGTGCTCGTATTCGTATTTTTTATCCTGCAAACCGCGCTCAATGACCGCGTAGTCAGCAAAAAAAGCCGTGTGCCCGCGGGTCAAAATCTCCTGCTTCGTCAGAGTAGGCAGATCGCGATAACAAGACCACTGCAAGGCCGCCGGATGCAGCGGAAAGCGCTCCGCATAAAGCGGGCTACGGCGATAAATTGCGCGAATCTCCTGCTCTAGGGCCGTCGGCAGATTGCCATTACTCCCTGCGCCCAAGGCCGCGGGGGCATTGGCAAACAAGGAGGCGACAGCCGTAGTTTTCATGCGAGGTCTCAGTGAAATTCCAGCGAGGGTAAAGTCAAACGCCGCTCGTTAACTTAGCCTGCTTTAATTCGGCCCAGACAGGGGTAAACAATAAGAGCGCATTAAGTACGAGCGCGTGAGTAATCCCGCCGTGATGAGCGAGCGCATAGACTGCATCAACGGGCTGGGTGGTGATGGTAAATTCTTCATCGGGATCCCACGCGAGTTCCGCCGAACGCTGCGCGGCCTCCACCAATACTAAATGGCAGTAATTATTTTGCATCGCGGGATTGGGCCGCACACTCCCCAGCAAGCGCGCCCGAGCCCCGCCGTAACCAGATTCTTCGCGCAACTCCCGGAGCCCCGCCGTAACCGGATCCTCGCCGGGCTCCATCACGCCGCCGGGAATTTCCAAAGAGAAATCATTGGTCCCAAAGCGAAACTGCCGCACCAGCACGAGTTGGTGATCGGGAGTCAGGGCGAGCACATTGACCCAATCTGGGGCTTCGATAACAAAAAAATCCTGCTCGCGCGCGCGTTGCGGGTGCTGGAAAATCGCGCGCGTTACATCAAAAATTCGCGTCGTCGCATGAGGCTCCGCGCGAATTTTATGCCAACGCAGCGGCTCAGGAGGAACCGAGGTCAGGCGAGGTGCGCGGGGCTCATGGGCCATAGCAGCGGTACAAAGGAGTTAGCCAAAAAAAATGCCCCCAGGACACGAGGTCTTGGAGGCAAGAATTTTTGAAAGCAAAATTACTTCTTAGGAATCTTAATCTTCTGGCCCACGCGCAGCTTGGCGGGATCTAGGCCAGGATTCTCGGCGAGAATATGGTCGGCCTTGGTGGCGAATTTCTTCGCGATCTTTGAAATCGTGTCGCCCGGAGCGACGCCATAATTGCCGTTGGCATCAACCGTGCCAGTGGCCACGCCCGCAGCTTTGCCCGCCGGACCAGCGGCACGAGCCTTGAGCGATTCCTCGATCTTAGTGATCTTGCCGTTGATGGTGCCGATCTCAGCGCCAACTTGATCAAGCGCACCTTGGATTCCGGTGCGGATACCCTTGATGTCAGCCTCGGACTTCGCGGCCGAAGAGCGTACCTCGGCCTCGATGGTGGCGATCTTAGCGACTTCGTCGCCTTGCGCGGCCACGGTCTTTTGGATCGTGGAAAGTTTAACGAGTGCCACGATCGAGAGGACCAAGGCGAGACCGCCGGCGATTACGCCAACAAGAGGCAAGATGCTGCCGGAGTTATTACTGTCGCGAGAAAGAGTATCCATTTGTTTAAGAGTTTGAAGAGAAGTATGTAGTGGAGGCCCCACGGGTGAGGCAAGCAGGATTTCAAATCCTTTTGCAGGCGGATTTCGCAACCCAATTGCAGTTTTCTGCCTGAGGAGTTGACTCGCTCTGCAAAAGCCCCTGCCATAAACACTTGTTGGTAACGGGGTGTAGCTTAGTCTGGTAGAGCGCCTGGTTTGGGACCAGGAGGTCGTAGGTTCGAATCCTATCGCCCCGACCAATTATTAAAAAACCACTTATTCGCGTAAGTGATTTTTTAGTTTTTAAATTCTCAGCGCGCGCTTACTTTCCCGTCTTAAAATTAAGCCCAGCCGCGGGAGCAGAAACGGCCAAGGTGTCTGCCGGCAAAGTGCTCAAGAGCATTGTCGCACGCTGGGCCCACGCGCCAGCCGCCTCGATCTGGCTAATTTGTTCTGCTAATTGCTTAACTTCAACCGCCTGGCCCGCCGCCGCCGCGATGGAGGCGAGATGATAAGTAGCCTCGGCTCGGACGCTCTTCAATAAAGTCGCATCCGCGCTTAATTTCTTAAGCGCCGCTTCCCCCGCCGTCTTGTCGGCGCCGCTAAATTGGCTAATGGCAGCGCCGAGTTGAGCGCGGCCCACGAGGGCTGCATTTTTTAGCTGGCTAGCGGCTTGAGCATAAGCCGGCGCCGCGCCCGTGAAATCACCCGCCGAAAATTTATCATCGGCCAACTTGAGATAAGCCACCCCGGCCAGCGCATGCCCCGCGTGCGCTGCCGCAAAAGCGGCTAAACGCGTCGGTTGCTCGGCAATTCGAGCGTATTCTGCCTGCACCTCAGCCTCATGTTGGGCCGCAAAATATTGCCAACCCTCTCTCACCACAATGGCGACCAAGGCAGCGGCGCAGATCCCAAAAATGAACTTACGATTCTTCGCCCAAAAGGCATGCACGATAACTTCGAAGCTGGGGGCAGCCACGGGAGCGGTGGCAGCATCAGCGTGAGGAGAATCGGGAGTGGTCGGGGGAAGTTGGCTCATAGAGCCATGAAAGAGAGCAAATGCTCCGCCGCCTGTAAATGCCTGAAATAGCCCGATCCGCCCTCGACCCAGCCCAGCCGTCCGGCCGGCCGCCTTAATCGAAGACCACCGTCTTGTGCCCGTAGACCAGAATACGATTTTCTAAATGCCAGCGCACCGCCTGCGCTAAAACTGATTTTTCCAGATCGCGGCCTTTGCGAATCAGATCCTCAACATTATGCCGGTGGGTAATGCGCGCCACATCTTGCTGAATAATGGGGCCATCATCGAGCACCGCAGTCGCGTAATGGGCCGTCGCGCCGATCAATTTGACCCCCCGTTCATGGGCTTGGTGATAGGGTCGACCACCGGCAAAGGCGGGCAAAAAGGAGTGATGAATATTGATCACGGGCCGGCCAAAATTTTTCAGGAAATCAGCCGACAGAACCTGCATATAACGGGCGAGCACCACAAATTCTACGCCCGCCGCACGGAGGATTTCTAATTGTTGTGCTTCGGCGCGGGCTTTGGTCTCGGCGGTTACCGGCACATGATGGAAGGCGAGTCCGTAATGCTGTGCCGCGGCGGCGAGCTCAGCATGATTGGAAAGCACGCACGTGAAGTCACCGGCAAATTCCCCCGCGACCCCGCGCAAGAGAAGATCATGAAAACAATGCGTAGCCCGAGAGACAAATAAAGCCCCGCGGGGGCGATGCGACGAGCGGGCGACTTGTGCGACCATCCCAAGCGTGGCCGCAAAGGCCTTAAATTCTGCCGGCTCCGCGGCGGCACTGTCGGCCGCCGGAAGCCATTCGATGCGCTGAAAAAATTCGCCGGCCTCCATGTCACGGTGTTGATCAGCGTGCAGAATATTGCCGTGACGGGCAAAAATCCAACTCGCCGTCTTGGCAACGAGCCCAGCCTGATCAGGGCCGTGCAAGAGAGCAACGAGCGTGGTGGGGGTCGGCATAAGTCTGATTACATGGGCACAACATTGCCGCGATATTGCTGCAATGGGCGCACGTTTACCCGCTTCTGTTTCATCGCCCGGATTCCGCCGAGGGCCGCCTGGGCGCCCGTGAGAGTCGTCATGATACAAACTGAGTTGGCCACCGCCGCCGCCCGGATCGCGTTCTCATCCAGCCGCGGGATCATCCCCTTCGGGGTATTGATGACCATGTGAATTTCACCGTTCTTAATCAGGTCCACACTGTTTGGCCGACCTTCGAGGAGTTTATTAACAAATTGCACGGGCACGCCGCTTTGTTGCAGGAGTCGGGCCGTGCCGCCCGTTGCGACAATCGCGAAGCCCAACTCGACAAAATTCTTAGCGAGCTCCACCGCACTTGGTTTATCAGAATCTTTAACGCTCAAGAAAATTTTTCCGCTTAGCGGCAAACCTGGCTTGGCGGCCATCTGAGTTTTAGCGAAAGCGATGCCCAGATCATCATCCATGCCCATCACTTCACCGGTGGAGCGCATCTCGGGCCCGATGACAATCATCGCGCCGGGAAAACGGGCGAAGGGGAAAACGGCTTCTTTCACGCACCAATGCTTGGGCTTCACTTCTTGCGTAAAGCCGAGTTCAGCCAATTTTTTGCCGGCCATAACCTTAGCCGCCAATTTTGCCAGTGGGACGCCGATCGCCTTGGCCACAAAAGGCACGGTGCGCGAGGCCCGCGGATTCACTTCGAGCACAAAGAGCTGCTGATCCTTGATCGCAAATTGAATGTTCATGAGCCCCACCACCTTCAGCGCCTTCGCCAAGGCGTACGTGGCCTGCCGCACCGTCTGCAACATCGCGGCCGACAGCGTGTGGGGAGGCATGACCATGGCCGCATCACCGGAATGCACCCCAGCAAACTCAATGTGCTCCAACATGCCGCCAATCAGGGCCGTCTCGCCATCGCAGATACAATCCACATCGAGCTCAATGGCGTCTTCGAGGAACTTATCGATGAGCACCGGCTTATCCGGCATAACTTCAAACGCTTGGCGGATGACGGCCTTAAATTCTTCTTCGCTGTAGACGATAAACATGCCGCGCCCGCCGAGCACAAACGAGGGTCGCAGCAGCACGGGAAACCCAATCTCATGCGCGAAGGTGAGCGCCTCCGTCTCGTTCATCGCTGTGCGATTGGGCGGCTGGCGAATTTGTAGCTGCTCAAGAATCGCCGCAAATAATTTACGATCTTCCGCGACTTCAATGCTTTCTGGGGTGGTGCCAATGACGTTGACCCCACGCGCCTTGAGCGGAGCGGCGAGATTGAGCGGAGTCTGGCCGCCGAATTGCACAATGGCGCCATCGCATTTCTCCTGCTCATAAACCTCGAGGACATCTTCCAACGTCAGGGGCTCAAAATAGAGTCGGTCGCTGGTATCATAATCGGTCGAGACCGTCTCGGGATTCGAATTAATCATTACCGTCTCATACCCGATCTCGCGCAGAGCGAACGAGGCGTGCACACAGCAATAATCAAACTCGATGCCTTGGCCGATGCGGTTAGGGCCGCCGCCAATAATCATGATTTTCTTTTTTCGGGACGGCAGAACTTCATTCTCATCGCCGTAGCTAGAATAATAATACGGCGTGAAAGCCTCAAATTCAGCCGCGCAGGTATCGACCAAGCGGAACGTGGTGTTGACGCCGGCCTTTTTACGCAGGGCCCGCATCGTATCGAAATCGATCTTTAACAAATGAGCTAGCTGAGCATCCGCAAAGCCGAATTGCTTAGCGCGGCGCAACGTCGCCACCGGGAGGGTCTGTGGCGTGAATTGCCGCAGCGTTTCCTCCATCAAATAAATTTCGTGGAGCTGATGGAGAAACCACCGGTCAATTTTAGTGAGGTCAAAAACCTGATCGATCGTGTAACCCGCGCGAAAGGCGTGGCGGATGAAATAAACCCGTTCCGCGTTAGGCGTGCCTAATTTCTGCCGAATAGTCGCATCATCAACGGCCTCATCGCCGCCAAATTTACCGCCCCCCCCGAAGCCGCGCGCGCCCGTCTCGAGCGAGCGCAGGCATTTCTGAAAAGATTCCTTGAAGGTCCGGCCGATCGCCATGGCCTCGCCGACCGACTTCATCGCAGACGTCAGCGTCGTGTTGGCTCCAGGAAATTTTTCAAAAGTAAAACGAGGGATCTTCGTAACGACATAATCAATCGTCGGCTCAAAACTCGCGGGCGTGAGGCGCGTGATGTCGTTGCGCAACTCATCAAGCGTATAGCCGATGGCTAATTTTGCGGCGATCTTGGCAATGGGGAAGCCCGTGGCTTTTGAAGCCAGCGCGGAGGAGCGCGAGACGCGCGGATTCATTTCGATGACAACTTGGCGGCCCGTCTGGGGATCGATGGAGAACTGAATATTTGAACCGCCCGTCTCAACCCCGATTTCGCGAATGACCGCAAACGATGCATCGCGCATCACCTGAAATTCTTTATCGGTGAGCGTCATCGCCGGTGCGACCGTGATCGAATCACCGGTGTGCACGCCCATCGGGTCAAAATTCTCAATGGAGCAAATGACCACGCACTGATCCTGATGGTCGCGCATGACCTCCATCTCGTATTCCTTCCAACCGAGGAGGCATTCCTCAACCAACACCTCATGAACGGGAGAAATCTCCAAGCCGCCGTGCACGATCTGTTCAAATTCTTCCCGATTGTAGGCGATCCCGCCCCCAGAGCCGCCGAGGGTGAAACTGGGGCGAATAATCAGCGGCATCGTGCCGATATAATCGGCCGCTTGGCGGGCTTCCTCGAGCGTATGCACCGTTTTGGACTTAGCCACATCGAGACCAATCTTGAGCATGCACTGTTTGAAGAGCTCACGATCCTCCCCTTTTTTGATCGCGTCAGGCTTCGCGCCAATCATTTCGACCTGATATTTATCGAGAATGCCGGCCTTATGTAGCTCTAGGGAGAGATTGAGGGCGGTTTGTCCACCCAGCGTAGGCAACAGCGCGGATGGGCGCTCCTTGGCGATAATTTTCTCCAGAATATCGATGGTGAGTGGCTCGATGTAGGTCACATCGGCGAACTCCGGATCCGTCATAATGGTCGCCGGATTGGAGTTCACGAGAATGACCTTGTAACCCTCTTCGCGCAGCGCCTTGCAGGCTTGGGTACCAGAATAATCAAATTCGCAGGCTTGGCCGATAATAATAGGCCCAGCGCCGATGATCAAAATGGATTCGAGGTCAGTGCGTTTTGGCATGAGCGTAAGCGTTATGAGATTTGCTTTGCCCTTATGACGGAGCAAGAGGGAATTAAGAAATTCCCATACCCGTAAAATTTGCGCAGAGCGCCGGTGGGCCTAGGGCCTCAACCCCAGTCCGGTACGATCATGCTGAAGGCTACGCCCGACCGTAAGACCTCAAGGGAGGCGACTGACGTCGATTGCGAGAGCGGCGGCGGCACGCACTTTGTCACCGCCGCTCGCGTTAAGGAGGCGGGCGATGTACTGTTTCTCGTGGTCGGCAAGGTAAGCGGCGAGCGTCGGCCAGTGCTTCAGCTCCTGGATGCGCAAAGGCAATTGCGCCGCGCTGATCACGCGGGTTTCCGTCGTTGTGAGCAGGGACGCGATCACCTGCCGGAATTCGGTGAGATTTCCTGGCCAGCCGTAGTTAGCTAAAATCTGTAAAGCTTCCGCCGAAAACTCCACTTGCCGGGCATCAAATTGTGGGTTGGTCGTCTGGCTGGCTACGTCTTGGATCAAGGCAGGGATATCCTCCACCCGCTCACGCAAGGCGGGCAACTGAACCAACAGGGCGGCGATCCGATAAAAAAGCTCTTCGTTAAAGAGACCCTCCTCCGCTAATTTTTCTAGATCTACCTCCGTGGCACAGAGCAGGTGAAAATTATGCGCATTGTTGCGGATGACAGAAACAAGCTCGGCTTGAGCCTCCAGGGGCAAGGCCTGCAAGTGCAGGAGAAAAAGCGTGCCGCCCTTGGCTTGCTGCACCCAGGTACCGCCCAGACCATTTTCCCCGAGCAGGCCAGAGCGAAGACTAGCCATCGAGCTGAGCTGGCAATCAATCGAGATGAGCGGGCTAGTCGCGGTGTGGAGCAACTCAGCCGCGATTTCGTGGCCACACCCCTTTTCACCGGTAATCAGAATGGGGGTGCGCGCACCGGCTAATTTCTTCAACTGGGCGATGAGCCGTTTATTTTTCTGACTCGCGCCCACGAGCCGCGATTCAAAATCTGCCCCGAGCACACCGGGCGCGGCCTCGACGACGGCCGCTCGCGCAAGCAACCCTTGCCGGTAGATGAGCCCCCGCTGCAAAGCCTGGAGAAGTTCATCCACCTTAAATGGTTTTTGCAGATAATCGAACGCCCCATATTGCAGGGCTTGGATCGCACTCTCAGTGCTCGCGTAGGCAGTCATAATAATCAGCACGGCGGTCTGATCATAGGCCTTTAATTTTTTTAACAGCGTGATGCCGTCCATCGGCTTCATGTCGATATCGGCCAGCACCAGGTCAAATTGACCCGCTTTGTACGTGGCTAGCGCCTTCTCCCCGTCAGTGGCAAAAGCCGTTTGATGACCGGTCGGATGCAGCACCGCGCCCAACATCTCGTGAATTGGGATGAGGTCGTCGACAATAAGAAGGGAAGCCATAGAGAAAGGGGCTAGTTATAGCCCACCGCTGGTCGGCGTAGGGCCGCCATCACTCCAGCATAGACCTGCAGTTACTGCAAGCCGCCGGCCACAGCCCCGAGTTGGAAGATCGGCAGAAACATCGCCATGACTATGCCGCCGACCACGATGCCGAGGAAGACAATGAGCAACGGCTCGATCAGGGAGGTGAGCGCGCCAACGATCGCATCGCACTCCGTGTCGTAAAAATCGGCGACCTTGTTCATCATACCATCAACATTGCCGGTGGTCTCGCCGGCCTTGACCATGTGCTTAATCATGGGGGGGAAAAAAGCATTCACCGCCATGACATCAGAGACTTGGCCACCTTGGCTGACATGTTTGGCGATGGCCACGCAGGCGTCTTCGACTTGCACCTTACCGCTAGCTGAAGCGACGATTTCTAGGGTGCGCAGAATCGGCACGCCCGAACGCATCAGGGTAGCGTAAGTGCGACAGAAGCGCGACAGGGCAATCTTGTGGACCAAATTACCGAAGATCGGCGCATTGATAAGAAAATGATCTTTCTGGCGGCGACCGTTAGGGGTCGCGACATACTTGCTCATGAAAAAGAATACGCCGTAAGCCGCTCCACCCACCGCCCACCACCACGCTTTCATAAAGTCACTCAGATCGATGAGCATTTGCGTCGGGGCCGGTAACTTAGCTCCGAAATCAGCAAACATGGCCGCGAACACTGGGATAACAAAAATTAACAACACATTAACGAGCGCCACCGCGAGCCCAATAACCGCGACGGGATAGGTCATGGCGGATTTAACTTTTTTGGTTAATTTAACCGTCGATTCGAAATAGCCCGCCACCTTGCCAAGAATTTCCGCCAGACCGCCGGAAGCTTCACCAGCCTCCACCATCGAAATAAAGAGATTGGGAAAGGCTTTCGGGAATTTTTTTACCGCGGCCGAAAAGGAAGTGCCGGTAGAGATGTCATTGCGCACATCGCGAATCACGATCCGAAAAACTTGATCCTCGGTTTGATCCTGCAAGGCTTCGAGGCAGGAGATGAGCGGGAGACCCGCCTGCAATAGGGACGCCAGCTGGCTGGTAAAAATTGAGAGCTCTTGGAGATCGAGCTTGTAGGTTTTCGCTTTTTTCTCCGCGGCCTTTAACTTGGCCATCTCTTGCGCAACCTTAACACTGGACTTGGGCTTTGTTGTTGAGGGATTTGCCATAGGTTGTCGATGCAGGGAGATTTTAAGCGAAGCTGCAACGAATTTCATCCCAGCCAGGCCCAGCGCAATTCGGCTAAAGCGGCCCAAAATAGACTCGGCCAGGCATTTTGACTGATCACGGGCAAGTTACGACATCGGATCAAAGTCGGCCAACTTTAACTCAAGCTGAGGGCCGCGCTAATAAACCTAAACCCCCTTGAAATACGGAGGGGAAATAGGGCTCAGGTTTAAGCTCAAATTCTCCGCGTCACTGTGTAGGCCTCCCGCTTGAAATGCTTGGTTTGACTCTGCGCCTTTAGTGCTGCTTGGGGGTCAGCATACCACGGAATCAGGGCTTAAAAAACCCGTGAAACACTGCAGGCGGCGGCATGAACGCCGGGCTATCACGACGGCTGGATCGGCTGTAATTTTTTGGCCAGCCCACTTGAGTCATGAACAAAAGCTTGAACGCCCGTGGCCGAGGGACACGCTGCCCCGAAGAAATTGCGGCTATAGTTTAATGGTAAAACCTCTGCCTTCCAAGCAGGTGTCGTCGGTTCGATTCCGACTAGCCGCTCCAATTTACGGATGCGCGGTCCGGTCTCGGCACTCAAGATCGTGGGCCTCGCGTGAGCCAGTTGCCGCCGAGCTGAATCTTGCATTTGCCTCCGGCCCCTAGGTTCGTTTCTCTGCCGAAAACATTAACTCATGTCCCGCACCCTCGTCAAAGCCGCCCTGAATGCCACCGCACCCGCCGATACTATCTTCTTGCAGGGTTGGGTGCGAACCCGCCGCGATGCCAAAGCCTTCTCTTTCATTGAGCTTAATGATGGCTCCTGCCTGAAGGGTCTCCAGATCATCATCGATGCCACCTTGCCCGACTACGCGCAGGTCGCCCGCGCCGGCACCGGGGCGTCAGTTGAAGTCCACGGCAAATTGGTCGCATCCAAAGGGGGCGGCCAAAAATGGGAAGTGGTTGCAGAAAAATTCACCGTGCTCGGCGAAGCTGATGCGACTTACCCGCTCCAAAAGAAAGGGCACACGCTGGAATTTCTCCGCGAAATCGCCCACTTGCGGCCACGCTCCAATCTCTTCGGCGCGGTTTTTCGCGTGCGCAGTCGCTTAGCCTATGCCGTGCACCAATTCTTTCAGGCCAAAGAGTTTTGCTACGTCCACACGCCCATTATTACCGCCAGTGACGCCGAGGGTGCGGGGGATATGTTTCGCGTCACCACCCTCGACCTCGCCCAGCCACCTAAAAATGAGCAGGGCGAAATTGACCATCGGCAGGATTTTTTTGGCAAAAAAACCTTCCTGACCGTTTCCGGACAGCTCGAGGCCGAAATTTTCGCCACGGCGCTTTCCAACGTCTATACTTTTGGGCCCACTTTCCGTGCCGAAAATTCCCACACCTCCCGCCACGCTTCTGAGTTTTGGATGATCGAACCCGAAGTCGCCTTCTGCGATCTGGCCGGCAACATGGACCTCGCCGAAGAATTTGTGAAATATCTCATTCGTGACGCCACCCAGCATTGCGCCGGGGATCTCGAATTTTTTAGCAAATTCGTCGATCCCGAGTTGCTCACGCGCCTGAATTTTGTCCTCGAGCGACCCTTTCAACGCTGCAGCTACACGGCGGCGGTAGAAATTTTAAATAATAGCGGGAAAACTTGGGAGCATCCGGTGGCTTGGGGTGACAACCTCCAATCGGAGCACGAACGCTATCTCACGGAGGAACATTTCAAGTGTCCAGTGACGGTCTATAATTATCCGCGCGCCATTAAGGCATTTTATATGCGCCAAAATGAAGGCTGCGCCGCCGGCCGCGAAACCGTGGCCGCCATGGATTTGCTGGTTCCCGGGATTGGCGAAATTATCGGCGGCAGTCAGCGCGAAGAGCGCCTCGAGCAACTTCGAGCGGGCATGATGCTGCATCACCTCGAGGAGAAAAATTATTGGTGGTATCTCGATCTACGGCGCTACGGCACCGTTCCCCATGCCGGCTTTGGCCTCGGGTTCGAACGCATGCTGATGTTTATCACGGGGGTCGCTAACATCCGTGATGTTATTCCCTTTGCGCGCACGCCCGGCACCGCGGAATTTTAAGGGGAACGCCCCACCGCGAAAGATAGTCCGCCTCCAATTTGCCCGACGACCCGGCGCCACGATGCCCAAGGCACGACGGTTCACGTTGTCCTGCCCATCGCGGCCGCTTAAGGCAGCGCGGCGTTTAAGCTTTTACTAACACCCGCTGACCGCCGGCGGCCATGGAGACATAAATTGCTTCAATAATTGTGAGGTCGCGGCGGCCCATTTCCCCTGGCGCCGGCGAAGGAGCGCCGGTGAGCACACTTTGCGCGAAGGCGTCCATCTGCAGCGCTTGTTGATTAGGCGGCGTAAATTTGAGTGGGCCGCGACTGGTTTCCACGGCCATGCCGCGATAAGCAAAGGCATGTTCCTTAAAATGAATCCAGCCCCGCGCCCCGTCGGCCCGAAAGCGATCGGCCTTCTGTTGGTAACTCGTCATTAAATTTGCCTGCGCCCCGTCGGCAAATTCCATAGTCCAACGCAGCGCCTCCTCCGTATCGCGAGAAATATCGGGGCGCGTTTTCGGCAATTCCTGCGCGGTTACGGCCACCGGCTTCGCCTCGTTTTTGGCCATGCAGGCGCCTTGTATGAGGTAGACGCCCAAATCCATGAGCGGGCCACCACCGGCTAACACCCGATCGGCCCGCCACCGCCAGGCGGACATTACAAAGCCACGCTCACCTGACATCTGGTTGAAAGGGCCGAAATCTTCGTCCCGGGCCAACCGCCGTAACTCCGCATGGTGAGGATCAAAAAACAACCGATAGCCGATCGTCAGTTGCACGCCCGCGGCGCGACAGGCGGCGATAATCGCATCACATTCGGCGACCGTGTTCGCCATGGGTTTTTCGCAAATGACGTGCTTGCCCGCTTTAGCGGCGGCGATGCAATGCTCCGCATGCAGGCCGTTCGGCGTAACCACATAAACAATATCAATCGCGGGATTATTCGCGAGCTGAGCCATCGTGTTGTAATTATAAATATTAGTCGCTGGGAAACCGTAATCTTGGGCCCATTTTAACCCCTTGGCGTGGTCACTGGTCACGACGCCTGCGAGCTGGCAATATTTGGTTTCGCGCAGAGCCGGCCCCAGTTGTCCGCGGCTATAGCCACCTAAACCAACCAAGGCCACGCCGAGCTTGCGCCCGATCGGCGGGCGATCAGCGCCCCAACTCAGGCGCGGGGCCAACGTCAAGGCAGCGAGGGTTGAAACATTGCCAAGAAAATGGCGGCGGGTGAGATGAGCCATGAGTGGGAGGAGTGGAAGGGTGGAGAGGTGGCTTAAAAATCAATAACGCTCGCGCTGAAGGCGAGCCCACAGAATCAGCGGGCGCGCACCCGCCACAGGATCAACTTGGTAACTGAAAATTTTCTAATTGGCTTTTAACTTCCTGCATGAAGGCAGCAGCCCCCGCGCCGTTAACCACGCGATGGTCGAATGTCAGCGATAGGGTAATGACCTCGGCGGGGTGAATCACCCCTTCGTCGTTGATCAGGCGCTCGTGGGCCGCGCCGATGAAGACCGTGGCCATTGAGGGCGGGACGACGATCGGGGTCGCACTCTCGATCCCAAAAGCCCCGAGACTAGTAATATTCAGCGGCGCTTGCACCTCGATGAGTTTACCGCCGCGCGTTTCCTCGAGCGCCCGTTGATAGGCCACTTGGAAATCGGCCCAGGAAAGTAAATTGGCCCGGGCAATGGAAGCGGTCGCCAGCCGATCGCCGGGCAACGCCACCGCGACGCCAACATCGAAATCGCGGCTCTCATGAATCGCGCCTTCTTTATCGACCAGACAACGAAACGCCGCGTGCTTTTCCTGGGCGCGCGTCAGCCCCCAAGCCATCATCACCGAAGGCGAAGGGGCGGCCGCGCCCTCTTTTTGCTTAGCAATTTCCCGCGCGCGCCGCAGACCGGCCCAGCGGACATCCATCAACATATTCGTCGCGACCACCGATTGCAGACGCTTAGTGATGGCGGGATTAAGAGCTGGCGGGCGAAGATTTCCTGTCATGGATGGAGGGGGGGTAGAAATAACTGCAGCCACGGCAACCGCCCGCCGCCCGATGGGCGCAACGGCCGGGCCGCTGGTGACTAACGGAGAGATTGGCACCCGCGAGCTCGCCACCGCGGGCGACTCGACGCCAGCTTCGACTGGCAAGGCGGCGACGCTGGCCGCGTCTCCGGTGACCAGCGCGATCGCTTGGCCAATCAGAACGGTATCATCGACCTTGATTTGCCAGCTTTTGAGCCGACCAGTAAAAGACGCCTCGATGGGGTACACGGCTTTATCCGTCTCCACTTCACACAAGATATCATCGTGCTGCACGCCATCCCCCGGCTGCTTAGCGAGGCTCACGACCCGAGCGGAGCGCAGCCCCTCACCCATAATGGGCACGCGGACAATAATATCATTAGTCCCAGCAATGACGGTATTTTGCGGGCCATGGGCTTGAGCGGCTGGGTTCGCCGCGAGCTGGTTCCCCTCGGTCGCTGGTGCGGGCAAGGCCTGACCGCGGGTGAGATCCAAGCCGACGGTGCGCTCGATCGCCGCGACAATCCGGGCGGCATCAGGCAGCGCAGCATATTCATAAATCGGATTATAGCCGATCATCACGTTAGGCTTCGCGACTAAAAGAGGCGGTGCTTTAAGCCCGGCCCAGAGATCAGCTTGGCCCAAGATGTGGGTGATAATCATTTGGCCGACGGAGCAAGCTTCGCCGTCCTCTTGGACTACGATCAATCGGCCCGTTTTCCGCACCGAGGCCTCGATCGTCGCGTGATCCCACGGCGCAATCGAGCGAAGATCGATGAGATCAACGCCGACGGCGCCTTTCAATGCCGCGATCGCCTCGTGCGCCTTCTCCATCGTATTACCCCACGCGACCAAGGTGAGGTCGTTACCCTCTAAACAACGGCGCGCCAAACCCAGCGGGATGGGCACCACCGGCTCCCCCGTTTCTTTTTCGGCCCAAAGCATATGCTTCGGAGCCAAGAATAGCGTAATGTCTTCGCCCTGCATCGCCGTCCACAACAGACCAGCGGCATCCTCAGGCGTGGAGGGAATGACGATATTGATTCCGGGAAAATGGGCGAACACCGCTTCGTTGGCCTGCGAATGCCACAGACCACCGCCGGGCAAATAAGCGCCATAGGGCGCGTACAACACGATCGGTGTTTTCCAGGCCGCATGGGAACGCCAACGCAGGTTAGCCAAATTCGATACCAGCTGATTGAAGCCGGGATAAATAAAATCAATAAACTGCAACTCAAACACCGGCCGACGGCCGTAAAGCGCCAACCCTCCGGCGACGCCAATAATCGTCGACTCAGCTAAAGGTGAATTAAAGACCTGCGCGGGGAAATCAGTGGATAGTTTTTGCGTGAGCCGAAACACTCCGCCCTTCGGATCCTCGACGTCCTGCCCAAAAATCATGCGCTTGGGCTCGGCCGTGAGTCCGGCGCGCAGGGTCCGGTTAATTAAATCACCCATGCGATATTTGCCCGGCCGAAACAGTTCTTCAGTTAATTGGGGCGCGGGCCCCGTAATATCCGTCAGGAGTTCCGCCGCATGCGGATTTTCTGCCTGCTCAGCCGCAGCGTATTCGCGGCGCACCAACTCTTTCGCGGCCGCCTCCATTTGCGCAAATTCCGCGACGGTAATTTCTCCGGCAGCGAGCATGCGATCTTTCAACACCCGCACGGGATCGGCTGCTTCCATGGCCGCGATATCTTCCTTCGAGCGGTAGAGCGTGTGATCATCTGAACTCGTATGACTGGCGAGCCGCTCCATTTTGGCCCACAGGAGCACCGGGCCTTCGCCCGCGCGCAACTTAGCCAAAGCCGCCTGCCCTGCCGCATGCACGGCGACCGTGTCAGCTCCATCAAGCTCGGCCCACTGTGCGCGATCCAAAACCCCCAACACCAGGGGATTGGTTTTTCGCGTAGGCGTGGAGATGCCGTACCCATTATCTTCTACGATAAATAAAATTGGCAGCCGCCGCTCGGCGGCAAAACTGATCGCTTCAAAAAAATCTCCCTGCCGCGTCGCCGCGTCGCCAATCGTCGTGACGACGACTCCATCGGTGCCATCCAACTGGAGGCCCCACGCGATCCCACAAGCCGGCAGCAACTGCGCGCCGAGGGGCGTGGGCACACTCACGATGTTCAACTCGCGCGACGAAAAATGCGAAGGCATCATGCGGCCGCGGGACGCCGACTCGCGCTTGGCAAAATATTCGAGCGCCATGTGACGCAGCGTCAAGCCGCGCCCCGAACACAGCCCTCGGTCGCGGTAGTAAGGTAGAATGAAGTCCCCTTCCCGTAACTGCGCGCCGATGGCCGCCAGTGCCTCGTGGCCACGACCGGAAACGTGAAAATGCCCCTTCCCTTGCCGATTCAAGCTCTCCTCACGCAGGTCGCCGTGACGGCTTTCCAGCATCGTCAGCAGCAAGTGGCGCTTCTGTTCTTTATTGAGAGGGGCGGCGGGAACCATGGCTTAATTATGGGTCAAATTTCCCAGCAAATACCATCAAACGGCAACGCATTTCGTGCCGACTCATCGTGGGATTTTTTTATTTTCTTTCAATTAACCCCGCCCCC
>NEUY01000071.1 GCA_002304425.1 Opitutia bacterium Tous-C10FEB | reverse complement strand
GCTGGCTGGCCTCAGTCGATTCTGGGCCGAGCATGGGCACAATCTGGTAGTCGTTGATTAACCGCGAGGGCAGCAGCGGGATCGCGGCGGGATCGGCCTTAGGCTCAAGGGCGAGCGGCACGTGCGCGAGTTGCGCCACTTCGAGGCAGGCCGCGTTGAGGTCGATATTTTTCAAGCGCGCATAAACCGCCAGTCGCTCGGCGCGGGGGGCTTCCAGTACTTGTTGGGCTAATGCTGGCTGCGGCCAGTCGCCTAACCCGAGGGATGCTGCTGCCGACGACGAAGCCATGTTCAGGATTTTTGCGGGAGGGGCGCGATGACACTTTTAACCTGATCGCGTTGTTCGACGGGAAATTGTTCAACGCGCTCAAGCGCGGGGGCGTTGTCCGCGGAAGTATTGGTTAGGATGATCGGCCGGAGGAAAAACACGAGATCGGTGCGGGTCTTTTCACTCGAGCGACTCCCGAGTAGGTCCCCGATGATTGGGATGGGACCGAGTCGACTGGTGCTGCGCGATTCGCTCGTGCGCTGCATGCCGCCTAAGACGATAATTTCACCGCTTTGCGCCGTAACGAAAGACTCTGTGGAGCGTTTGCCGATGCGGGGCTGGGGATTTCCGTCGATGGTGATGTCGCCGAGAATATCGTTCACCTCTTGCTTGATTTCCAATTGGACTGAGCCGTCGTTGCCGATGAGGGGTTTGACGGAAAGCTGAATGCCGATGTCCTTGGAGTTGACCGTGGAACGATAGCCACCGCCGATGTTGTTGCCACCGACCGAACTGTTATCGTTGAGATAGCTGCTAATCATCGGCCGAGATTCACCGACGAAAATTTTCCCTTCCTTGCCGTGGGTGGTCAAGATGGTCGGAACCGAGAGGATGTTGGCGTTTGATTTGCGGGGAGTGGTGCTGAGGGCGATGAGGGCGGCGAGGTCGGTGGAACCAACAATGGGGGCATTGCCGAGGGTCGCGCCGGCGGTGGCTCCGGTGTAGCCGGTCAATTTGCCGCCTTCAACTTTGAGTCCGAGGGCGCTGATCCCAGTCGTGCCGTTATCACCAAGGGTGACTTCCGCGATCACGACCTCGATGCGAACTTGGGCGAGGATGATATCGATTTTAGCGACGAGTTCATTGATCAAGCGAATATCGCCTTCGGTGCCGGAGACAATGATCGCGTTGCTACGTTCTTCGGGCAGCACGGTCAGTAAGGTGCTGAATTGGTTAGTGGGTTCGAGTTTGAGGGGGGCGGTGGGGGCGAGATTGGCGACGGCGGGCGCTGCTGGAGTGGTCGTCGCCGCCGGGGTCGGCGCGCCGGACGCGGTGCTTTCTGAGCCATTTTTGCGGGCGGCGCCATTTTGGGTGGTGACTAATTGGGTGAGGCTCGAGGCGACATCCTTGGCCATGGCGTACTTAAGATAGATGACATCATTGCGCGTGTTGGCATCGGATTTGGTGTCGAGCTTGGCGATCAGGTCATCGAAAAATTCGTACTGGCGCGCATCCGTGATCAGGATGACTTGGTTGGTGCGATCATCGGGGTTGTAAGTGGTCGAGGTGCCCAGCTGCGCCTGCAGTGGTCCGGAGAGAATCGTGCGCAGCTTAGTGACGACCTCACTGGCTTTAGCAAAATGGAGGGGGTAGAATTTCGCCCGCAAATTACCGAGGTGAGGCCGGTCAAATTTCGCCAGCAGAGTTTCGATGCGTTGCAGATTGGTCAGCGAGTCGGTCACCAGCGCGGCGTTAGCGTTTTCAAAAACGACTGGCACGCTGCTCGCGGCGGGATTGAGCAGGCCAGCGATCTGGGGCATGAATTCGGTTACCTTGAGAAACTGTAACTGAAACACTTTACTGGCGATGCGGCCGCTTGGCGCCAGGCTGAGGGTCGAGCCATCGATGAGTTCCGGCGCTTCCGCTTTGGTCAAGGCGAGCGCGGTGACTTTAAGGAATTTATCGTCGAGCGGACTGATGCCGATCCCATTCAGGGCGAGCAGGGTTTCCAAGGCGCGAATGGCTTCATCGCGCGTGACATTACCCTTGAGGGTGAGGGTGATGGTGGCGACCGGCAGAGCCTGGGGGCGGAGAATCGTCTTGCCCGACCAACGCTCAAGCAAGGCGAGCACTTGATCGACGCTTTCATCACGCAGTACGATGGGACCGACGACCGCCGCAGTGCTATTAGAAGCAAGAGGCGCCGCGGGGGTAGGCTGACTGAGTGCAATCGCCGGCCAGCCTATCAGGCTCAAAAGACCCCAGCTTAAATTTTTAAGACGCGAAGGGAATGAATTCATGGTTGGGGGTGCGCAGAAAAGAAACAGGAAGTCTTTAACAAGTGAAGTCTTGGTATTCGTTAATACTGGTCAGATCGCCTTTGCAAGCTGGGCATACCATCGCGCGGCGCCGAGCGAATTGTGGGGGGGGACGACGGCAGCCTATTTTCTCAGCCCAAACAATTTCAGTATTGGCAATGATTGTGGGGTACTTAGATTTTGCCAACCCATGTGCTCTTCTTGTCCTCCTCCTTCCTCCGCCTCACAATCGCCGGTGATTAAGTCACCCCGTACGCTCGCCGCTGCGGCTGGGCTGCGCGCCCCCTCAGTCAAAGCGGCTCCGGTCGCCGCCGCTCGGTCCGCCTCATCGCCCCGCATCCTAACGACGACAGTCGGTTCTTATCCCGTGCCTGATTGGCTAGCGGCTTTGCCCAGTGAGCAGGCGGTCATCGACGCTACGCGGGTTGTTTTTGATCTCCAGCGCCAGGCGGGCATTGATTTGCCGACGGACGGTGAACTCTATCGGTTCGATGTGAATCACCCCGACACCAACGGAATGATCGAATATTTTATTCGCCCCATGGCTGGCATTTCGTCGGTGGTGGGTCGCTCGATCACGGAGGAATTCACTAGGCATTCGCCGATGGGTTTTCGGCGTAAACCGGCGGGGGTTGTCACGGGTAAGTTAGGCGAAGGCTCATTGAATTTGCTCGCCGATTGCCAGCGCGCCGCTGCGGTGGCGGGTGGAGCTTTTAAATTTACGGTGACGAGTCCGTACATGCTCGCGCGTACTTTGCTCGACCACCATTACGGCAGTTTTAATAAACTCACGATGGCGTTGGGCGAAGTTTTAGCGGCGCAAATGCCCGGTTTGCCGGCGACCTGTTTGCAAGTAGATGAGGCCAATATTCCCGGCAATCCGGCGGACGCGCCGCTGGCGGCTGCATCCATGAATTTGGTGCTCGATGCCATTGATGCTGGAACTGAGCGGGCTGTGCATTTTTGCTTTGGTAATTACGGCGGACAAACCATTCAGAAGGGTAACTGGGAAAAATTGCTAACTTTCCTGAATGCACTGCACACGGACCACCTCGTCCTGGAGCTGGCGCATCGGCCCGCCGCTGATCTCGATGCGTTGAAGCGCATCGACAAGAAAATCGCCCTCGGGATTGGCGTAATTGATATTAAAGTTAACCACATTGAGACGGCCGATGAAGTTGCGGCGCGGATTGAGGCGGTGGAGAAGAAAGTTGGCCCTGGTCGCGTGCGTTGGGTGCACCCTGATTGTGGTTTCTGGATGCTCAAACGTTCGATCGCTGACCGAAAAATGGAAGCCTTGGTTCGCGGGCGCGACAAATACCTTGGTCGTTAAGCTCTCCTTGCATTGGTCACTCAAAATTTATTAACCAACTTTTTATTCCATGATTACTTCGCACCAACTTACGTCGGCCCAAAAGGCTTTCTATCACGCAAACGGCTACCTGCTGGACCTGCCGTCGATCTATACCCGCGAGGAGATGGCTAAATTCAATGCAGAACTTCCTCGCTTACTCGCATTGCTAGAGCCGGGTGAAACGAGTAAGGACATTCGCGAGTGGCATGAGACCAGCACTTATCTTTATGAAATTGCCATGAATCCAAAAATCCTCGAGCTCGTCTCGGGGATTCTTGGCGAGAATTTTTATTGCTGGGCGAGCAATTTTTTTATCAAAGATGCCCGCTCTCCCTCGACGGTCGGCTGGCACCAAGATTCTTATTATTGGCCGATGGCGCCCCACAATTCCGTCACCGTCTGGTTGGCCTTTGATGATGTTGATGAGGTTAATGGAGGCATGAAATTACTGCCCGGTTCCCATCGCGGTGGAGTCATCAAGCATCGCCGCTCTACGGAAACTAGCTCGGTGCTCACCTTGGAGTTGGAAGACGGTACGGACTTTAAGGCTGAGAGCGCGGTTCAGTTCCGTCTGAAGGCGGGTGAATGTTCCTTGCACGATGATCGCGCCATCCACGGCTCACCGGCTAATCCCTCTGATCGGCGGCGCGCTGGGCTCACGATTCGTTATTCCGGCACGAATGTTAAGAATGACCTAGCGGTGAATCCTAATTTCAAAATTTATCTTTGTCGCGGGGTGGATGAATTTAAGCACAACCCTTACGGCACCCCGCCGACGCAGCGCTATGGTCGTCCCAGCTTTAAGCCGGTGAGCAACGAGGAAGCGGGTAAGGTGTGACGCGCTGCTGCTGACGGGGGCAAACGGTTGCCTCCGTTTTAGGCGAAATTACCACCACTGGCATTTCGCGCTGGCGTTAAGCGCGTCATCGAGTGGCGCGATCGTGGGATGCCAAAGTCGCTCCCACTCCAGACTAACGCAGCCGGTGAATTCAGCCTGCAAGAGGGGGCGGAGCGTCGCCATCGGAAATTCCCCTTCGCCAGGTAACACATAGCTGAATGGATGTTTCGCGCTGGGGCGGCTGACGCTATCCTTCACGTGGACGTGTACGACCTGTGAACCGATGGCCCGCCAGGTAGTGGCGGGATTTTCGCCGCCATTTCTCCACGTGTGTTGGGTGTCCCAAAGAATCGCGGTGCGCGGAGCCAGGGTTAGGAATTGTTGAATGGCCGCGGTCGTGCAGAGCGCATCATGAGTTTCCACCATGATTTCAGCCTGCCAGCCATTTTGTTTTTTTAGTGCCCGCCACCATGCGACGGTATCAGCCATCGCTTGATGGGTGGCGGGATCGGCCGCATGGCCGCCATCAAAGACGCGTAACCAAGGAACCCCGATGGCTTCGGCCCAAGGTAAGAAACGCAAAAAATCTTCACGATCGGCCGCTGAATTATCGGCCAATTTTAGCGAAGTATCCAATGATATGATAGGCACGGCGGCCGATTTCATCCAGGCCGCGAGTGCCGTTGGCGTGCCGTAAGCGGTCGTAAATACCGTCGGCAGGTCGATGGTATGGGCGAGCGCGCGTAGCTCGACGGCATCGAGGTGGTGGCGCTGAGCGAGGGCGATGGTTTCAGCTAAAGAAAGATCCGGACAACCCAGCGTGGAGATGGAGCGGCGGTAAGACATCAGTAAAAGTAAAGTGGCGGATCATGGCGCTGGATCAAGTCCCCTTCGTGGGCGCTTGGCCTTGCGCCGGGTTCCGGCGCTGGTGTGGGTTGACCTGTGCGGCGGTCTGGCCATGCTCGGATGATCAACTCACCACTCCCACCACCCTGGAAAATGTCATGGCTGTGAAAATTATCGGCATCGACATCGGCGGCACTAAATGTGCGGTCAGTATTTTAAGCGACGGTGTGGTGAAGGAATTGGGGCGTTTTCCGACCCGGGATTTTGCCACAACTTTTCAGTGGTTCCGTCAGCAGGTGGCGCAGTTGGCCCCGGGCCCAGAAGTTGTTTTTGGGATATCCTGCGGTGGCCCGTTGGATGCCAAGCGAGGAATTATTTTATGCCCACCCAATCTGCCTGGCTGGGTGGATCTGGATATTTGTCGTGCCTTTACCGATCTCTTCGGCGGTCGCGCTTTCCTGATGAACGATGCGAATGCTTCGGCGCTAGCGGAGTGGCATTTTGGGGCCGGTCGCGGCTGTGCCAGCATGGTTTTCCTGACGGCGGGCACCGGCATGGGGGCAGGCCTGATTCTCGACGGTCGACTTTACGAAGGGGCGACGGGTGATGCTGGCGAAGTGGGTCATCTGCGCTTGCGTCCTGATGGACCACTCGGTTTTGGCAAACGCGGTTCGTTTGAGGGTTTTTGCAGTGGGGGTGGGATTGCGCGGCTGGCGGTGGCGATGGGGTGGCCGCAAGCCGAGGTTACTTTGAAGGATATCGCGGTAGCGGCTATGGCGGGCGACGCCCTTGCGCTGAAAGTCATGGATGTAGCGGGTGAGCGCCTCGGAGAGGCCTTGGCCTTGCTCATCGATACCCTGAATCCTGAACGGATGGTCCTCGGGGGGTATTTCCCTCGCTGTGCGGATCTGTTGCGTCCCGCGATGAATCGCGCGCTGACGGCTGAGGCGCTGGCGGGCCCCCGTGCGGCTTGCCAGATCGTGCCGGCGATCTTGGGTGAGACGATCGGCAGCAATGCCGCCGTAGCCGTGGCGCTGCACGCGCTCAATATTTTACCCAGCAAAGTTAACCATTAAGTAAGATTTTTATGCCCCACCGTCATCTCACTGAACTGCTCCGGCGTTTGCCTGAACTCGCCACCGCCGAGTCATCTATCCTGCAGGCCTACGAGATTCTGCGTGATTCCTTTCAGGCTGGTGGCAAAGTCCTCTTGTGCGGCAATGGCGGGAGCGCCGCCGATGCTGATCACTGGGCGGGGGAACTGCTCAAGGGTTTCTGCAAAGACCGTCCCTTATCTATGCAGGAGCGGGGGACGCTACGTCCGGAGATCGCGCAAAAACTGCAAGGCGCGCTGCCGGCGATTCCGCTGACATCTTTCCCCGCGGCGAGCACGGCGTTTGGCAATGATGTCGATCCGGCTTTGGCCTACGCCCAATTAACCTCGGCCCTCGGCCGGCCGGGCGATGTTTTCGTGGGGCTCAGCACCTCGGGTAATGCTAAGAATGTGGGCGCCGCGGCGGAGGTCGCTCGGGCCAAGGGCTTGCCGGTGATTGGCCTCACGGGGGCGAGTGGGGGCAAGCTCAAGGCCTGGTGCACGGTGTGCATTTGTGCGCCCTCGACGGAAACCTACCGCATCCAGGAATATCACCTGCCGATTTATCACTGCTTATCGCTGATGCTGGAAGAAAATTTCTTTGGGCAAAAATAATTACGGAGGACCGTTGGGGTAGGTTTATTTTAGACCCCCCATGGATTTATAACCGGCATTTGCTCGCCTTGTTTCATTTTAAAAACCGCTGTTCCTTCGTGGTTTTTTTGTTATACGTAGGTTTGTGAAAGCTTCCGATTTCTTTGCCCTGCCTGCGTCGTTAGCTCGTTTCGCGCCTAATTTCTTGGCCGAAGCGCCACCCTGGCATTGGCTCACACAGATTGCGGCGGCGCTCGGCTCGGTCGAAATCAGTGCGCCTGGTCCGAAAATCCCTCCCGGGGTGCATATCGAAGGTAAGGTTTGGCTGCATCCCTCCGTAAAATTGCCGGCGTATGCCACCATCATTGGTCCGGTTTATATTGGAGCCAATACCCAGATCCGCCCAGGTGCCTTTATTCGCGGTCAAGTGATCGTCGGGGAAGGCTGCGTGTTGGGTAACGCGAGCGAGTTTAAGAACTGTCTGCTACTCGATGGAGTCCAGGCGCCCCATTTTAATTACGTCGGCGATTCTTTGCTCGGCACGGGCGCTCATTTAGGGGCCGGAGTCATTTGCTCCAATCTGCGACTCGACCAAGCGGAGGTCAGTCTCCGGTTGCCGAGCGGTCTAGTAAAAACCGGTCTAAAAAAATTTGGCGCAGTGCTGGGGGATGGGGCGGAGGTTGGTTGCAATGCAGTTTTGAACCCAGGGACATTACTGGGCCCGCGGGCTTTGGTGATGCCGGGCACAGTTTTTGGTGGTTATCTGCCGGCGGCGACCATTGCGCGCTCGCGCCAAACGATCACCACGTTCGCTCGTCGCGATTAAAAACACACTCGTCATCTCCCGCTTGCTCCTGCTCTTCTTACGCTTCATTTTTATCGATTCGCGCTCAATTCTGTAACGATTTTTTAAAAATATGCCCCGCGTCCTCACTGGCATCACGCCTTCTGGTACTTTGCACATCGGCAATTATTTCGGCGCGATGCGTCCGGCGATTGAACTGCAAGCGTCCGGCGATGCGTTTTACTTTATCGCCGACTATCATTCGATGACGTCGCTGACCGATGCGGCCGAGCGCCTCGCGTATACCCAGGGCATTGCGCTCGACTGGCTCGCTTGCGGTCTCGACCCAACCAAGGCGGTTTTTTGGCGGCAGAGCGATGTGCCGGAAGTTTGCGAACTTACTTGGTTGCTCGGCAGTCTGACGCCCATGGGATTACTTGAGCGGGCGCACAGTTATAAGGACAAAACCGCGAAGGGGATTTCACCCAATTTTGGACTGTTTGCCTATCCCGTGCTGATGGCGGCCGATATTCTACTCTACGATACTCATATCGTACCGGTCGGGAAGGATCAGAAGCAGCATCTCGAGATGACGCGCGATATCGCGATTAAGTTTAATCAAACTTATGGCGAGACGCTGATTGTGCCGGAAGAGCGCATTGCGGACTCGGTCGCGCTTATTCCCGGACTCGATGGTCAGAAAATGTCAAAAAGTTACGGCAACACGATTGAGATTTTCGGTGAGGAAAAAATGCTCCGTAAAAAAATCATGGGAATCGTCATGGACTCGCGGACCCCGGCTGAACCCAAGCCTGATGCGGAGCAGAATCTCGCGATTCAATTACTAAAACTTTTCGCCCCAGCTGAGGTCGCGACGGATTATGAAAATCGGCTGCGCGCTGGCGGGCTCGGTTATGGGGATTTAAAGAAAGCACTCTTCGAGCATTACTGGAATTTCTTTGCCCCCTATCGGGCGAGACGAGCCGAGTTGGCAGCTCAGCCCGAGTACGTCGCCCAGGTCTTGCAAGACGGAGCGACGCGGGCGCGGGCGGTGGCAAGCCAGGTCATGGTCCGCGCGCGTCGCGCTTGCGGATTACGGTAGTGGTTTGCCCCAGCCTTAGGTGCGCTGCGGTACGGGGCCGCTAAAGGCTCAGATCACGGGATAGCCGGGGCGCGGTAGCGCGGCGATCCGGTCCATGATGCGTTGGGCGGCAGTTTCGTAACGCGCTTTACCGAGGGCGGGATCATCGTAATCAGCGGCCAAGATGGGCGGGCCAAAAACAATCGTTACAGGGGCGCCGAAGTTGGGGAAACGCTGGCCTTTGCCGAAGGCTTGAAAGGAGTCGAAGACACGGCAGGGGACGACGGGGACGCCGGTCTTGCAGGCCATAAAGCCGACGCCGGCTTTAGGTTTTTGTAAATTGCCATCCGGTGAGCGAGTGCCTTCCGGGAAAAGCACCACCGCCCGATCTTCTTCTAGGGCCTGAAAGACGCGTTTGATCGCCCCGATGTCGCCACTGTCGCGCTCGACTGGAATGGTCCCGACGTTCGCGAGCCACCAGCCCACGAGTCGATTATCCCAAAGACTCTTGCGCGCAAAAAATCGCATTTGTTTAGCAATCTGACTGGCGACGATGGGCGGATCGAGATGGCTGGCATGGTTGGCCGCGATCAGAAAAGGGCCTTGGCGGGGGAAATTTTCTTGGCCGACTACTTCGCCCCTAAACCACATCGCATGAATGACGCCGGCCAGATAATGAAAGAAGCCGTAGAACGGTTTCATGGTCAGGTGATCGGGGATGTTCGGCATGGCGAATTGGTGGGCAGGTGCGCTTAGCTCAGCTTTTTTCGATCAAGGCGGCCATTTTTCCCACAACTTGTTCAAGAGTCAGGAAGGTTGAGTCAATCGCGATGGCCCCAGTCGGGCTGACGAGGGGTGACGCTTTCCGGGAAGAGTCGAGGCGGTCACGTTCCGCAATGGAGTCTAATTGGCCTTCCCGCGCGCGGCGTTTGGCTCGTTCAATGGGATCGGCATGAAGAAAAAAGCGATAGTCAGCCGCAGGGAAAATGACTGAGCCAATATCCCGTCCCTCCATGACTAAGCCGCGAAAGCCATGCTGCTGCGCCACCGCTACTTGGCCTCGTTGGTAGCCCAGCAATTTCTGGCGGACGGCAGGAATAGCGGCGTAATGGGAGACGTGCTCGTTAACATTTTGCCCGCGAATTTCGTGATCGGCCGGTTGACCGCCGATCATGAGTTGGGCTGAGCGGCCTTGGAGTTGCGTGGTAAAATTCAACTCAGTGAGA
>NEUY01000070.1 GCA_002304425.1 Opitutia bacterium Tous-C10FEB | reverse complement strand
TCGATCATCTCCTGCACCTCGCCCTCACCTTCAGCTAAAATCTTGCCGGTCTCCAAGGTGACGAGTTGCCCGAGCTCAGTCTTCCGCTGGCGCAGCGCGTTCCCGAGTTGGCGGACAATCTCACCGCGCTTCGGCGCCGGCACATTACGCCATTCCAGAAAAGCCTGCTGCGCCGCGGCCGCGGTCCGCTCATAATCAGCGGGTGTCGCCGACCGAACTCGGCCCAGCCGGGAGCCATCGATGGGCGAGCGCTGATCGAGCACGGCGCCATCGCCGCCCCACCGCCCGCCGAAAACACCCGCGTTCGACACTTTTAACGAGAGTCCAAGTTTGGGAAAGATCACCTTGGCAACGGATGAGACGCTCGGGGATTTAGCAGGCATGTTGACTGATGATTGCAGGAAGGCGGCCACGCCGGCCACCAAAATTTACGACTCGGGCAAGGGGCCATCGTTTTGCAATCTCGCCACCAACCCGCACGGCCCTGAACGCTCTTTCCTATAACGACAACTTCTGCGCTAGGGTAGCATTTAGCAAATACCCTAACCTTTGCAGCGCAGGCTCGCAAAATTTGCGCCTTAATCATATTCATTCACCGTATCATATGAGCGCTACCCCGCCGCCTTCAGCCCTCCGTCAACTCGCCACCCGCCTGACTGGCGAACTCCACTTCGACGCCACGATGCGGGCCATCTATGCGACCGATTCTTCGGAATATCAGGCCCGCCCCGTTGCGGTGGCCCTCCCCAAAACTGAAACTGATTTGCGCGAGCTCATTACCTTTGCGCGCGAAAACCACCTAGGACTCATCCCCCGCACTGCGGGCACCTCCCTCGCCGGTCAAGTCGTGGGCGAAGGCCTGGTGGTCGATGTGGGTCGGCACCTCAACCAGATCATCTCGATCGATGCCGCCCAGCGTCGCGTCCGCGTGCAACCGGGCGTCGTGCGCAATGAACTGAATCTCGCCCTGAAGTCCCACGGCCTCTTTTTCACCCCCGAGACCTCCACCGCTAATCGGGCAATGATCGGTGGGATGGTAGGCAACAACTCCTGCGGCGCCAATTCCATCATCTACGGCACCACGCGCGAGCACCTCATCTCTGCCCGCGGCTTCCTCAGCGATGGCTCCGCCGTGACTTTCGGCCCGCTCACCCCCGCCGAATTTGCCGCCAAATGCGCCGGCCCCGCCACGCTCGAGACCAAAATTTACTGCACGGTGCGTGATCTCCTCGGCGACGACACGAATCGTCAGCTCATTCGCGATCATTACCCCAAACCCACCGTCACGCGCCGCAACACCGGCTATGCGCTCGACCGATTGATGGCGTGCCAAGTTTTTGACCCGACTTCCGCCCAACCGTTTAACCTCTGCCAATTACTGGCCGGTTCCGAAGGCACCCTTTTTCTGGGCGTCGAATTTGAACTCAATGTCGAACCGCTCCCCCCGCCGGGCGCGCTCATGTGCGCCCACTTTGCGACAATCCAAGATTCGCTGCACGCCACCTTGATTGCGATGCGCCACCGACCCTTCGGCTGCGAACTCATCGATCGCCATATTCTCGAGTGCACCAAAGCTAATCTCGAACAGGCTAAAAATCGGTTCTTCGTGGAAGGCGATCCGGGCGCAGTGCTCGTGATTGAAATTCGGGCCGAGCAACGAACCGCCATTGAAGCCACGATGCGGACGCTCGAAACGGAACTTCGGGCCGCGGGTCTGGGTTACGCTTTCCCCGTTCTCTGGGGCGACGAGGCCAATAAAGTTTGGGACCTCCGCCGAGCGGGTCAGGGCTTGATGATGAATGTGCCGGGCGATGCTAAACCGCGAGAAGTCGTGGAAGATACCGCTGTCGCGGTGGAAGATTTACCCGCCTACATCGCCGAGTTCGATGCGCTCATGCGCGATAAATACGGCATTAGCAGTGTTTACTACGCTCACGCCGGCGCCGGTGAGCTCCACACTCGCCCCCTCTTTGATCTCAAAACCCGTGAAGGCCTGCGCTTTTTCCGCGGGATTGCGACCGATGTCGCCGCCCTAGTTAAAAAATATCGCGGCTCCCTCTCGGGCGAACACGGCGATGGACGGCTCCGCGGCGAGTTCATCCCCTTCATGGTCGGGCCAGAATGTTACGCGATGATGCGGCGCATCAAAGAAACCTTCGATCCCCACGGCGTGCTCAATCCCGGAAAAATCATTGATACCCCGCCGATGGATACGTCGCTGCGCCACGGGCCCGACCACCCGACGCCGGAATATAAAACATTCTTCAACTTTAGCGCCACGCAAGGCGTCCTTCGCGCCGCCGAGAAATGCAACGGCGTCGGCGAATGCCGCAAATCCCACCTCATGGGCGGCACCATGTGTCCCAGTTACATGGCGACGCGCAACGAACAAGACACCACGCGCGCGCGCGCGAACATGCTGCGCCAAGTGCTCACCGAAGCCCGCGAGGGCATGAACGCATGGGACAACGAGCAGGTGAAGAGCGTCATGGACCTCTGCCTCTCCTGCAAAGCCTGCAAATCCGAGTGCCCGTCCAATGTCGACGTCGCCCGCCTGAAAGCTGAATGGCAACAACACTATTACGATGCCAATGGGATTCCGCTGCGCTCCCGCCTTGTCGCCGGCTTCACCGCCTCCATGCGGCTAGCCTCGCTCGCGCCTTCCCTCTATAATTGGGCCGTCACCACGCCCACCGTTTCGCAATGGATCAAACGCTTCGCGGGCTTCGCCACTCAACGCAGCCTCCCGACGTTGCATGCCACCACGCTCGCGGCTTGGCACGCCCAGCATGCGAATAAAAACGGGAAGGATGCCGTGGCGCCATCAGCGAGTCACGGGACTAGTTCCTCTGTTAATGCCAACCCCTTCCCGCATGGTCGCGTTTATCTCTTCTGTGACGAATTCACGAACTACAACGACACGCCCGTCGGCATCAAGGCAGTGCAATTACTCAATCGCCTCGGCTACGAAGTAATTATTCCCGACCACGTCGAGAGTGGCCGCGCTCATTTATCTAAAGGACTCGTGCGGGCCGCCCAAAAGCTGGCGATTCGCAACGTCGAGTTATTGCAGAACATCATCACGGAAGGCACTCCTCTCATCGGCCTCGAACCGTCCTGCATTCTCGGCTTCCGTGATGAGTATCCTGATCTGGTTCCTGAGCAACTGCGCGCGCCCGCTCTGGCGCTGGCTAAAAATGCGCTGCTCATTGATGAATTTATTGCGCGTGAAGCTGAGGCTGGCCGCATCAATCGCGCCGCTTTCACCACGCGGCCACAAGCCATCACCCTCCACGGTCATTGTCACCAGAAGGCGCTCTCATCGCTCAAGCCAACGGTAAAAATGCTCGAGCTGGCGGCGGGCCATACGGTCAGCGTCATTCCTTCGGGCTGCTGTGGCATGGCCGGCTCCTTCGGTTATGAAACGGAACACTTTCAAGTCTCGCAACAAATCGGCGAACTCGTCCTGTTCCCGGCCGTGCGCGCGGCGACCGCCGACACCCTTGTCGCCGCCCCCGGCACGAGCTGTCGTCACCAGATCAAAGACGGCACCGGTCGCGTGGCTCTGCACCCCGTAGAAATTTTACACGCGGCGCTTTTATAAAAAAATTTCACCCCTCCCGCACTTCTGCAGTCTTTCTTTTTGCCTCTTTTTGTGCGTTCTGGAGTCGCATGAATGTCGACTATGTTGCCCGCCGGGCCCGCATCGCCCCCGCGCTGGGTTTGACTGACGAAATTTTTTTAGTCGGGGCCGGCGACCCGCTGGCCAAGCCGGAGATTAGCGACGCGATGCTGCCCTTCATCGCACATCAGGAATATTATTACCTCACCGGCCTCGCCGATGCGAGCGGTGGCATCATCGCCTACGATCCGGCCTCCGGCTGGATTTCTTTTGTCCCCACCGTCACCGAGACCGAGCAAATCTGGGAAGGTCGCCAGCAATTACCCGGCGAACCCCTCGCAAAATTTCCCGCGTGGCTGGGGGCTCGGGCCGGGCGACGAGTCGTGATGCTCGGCGCTCCTGTGGCGGGCGTACGCCGCGATGCCGCGCGCACGGCCGCGGTCCGCGCCGCCTACCAACACGCGCGCCGACCAAAGGAGCTGGCTGAAATTAATTTAATGCGCCGCTGCGCTAGCGCCACCGCGGCCGGCTACGCGGCCATCCAGTCTTTCCTCCGTCCGGGCGTGAGTGAACGCCGCCTCCAAATCGAACTCGAAGCGGAGTATTTTCGCCACGGGGCCCAAGTTACCGGCTACGACAGCATCATCGGCAGCGGACCGAACGCGGCGGTTTTTCATGGCGCCCCCTCCGCCCGCGTGGCCCAAGCCGGAGAATTTATTCTCATCGACTCCGGCGCCCAACTCGATCGCTACGTCATCGACGTCACGCGCACCTACATTGCCGGTGAGCCGAGCGCGTTCCAGCGCGATCTTTATCAGAATGTGCTGAATGCAGAATTGCGCGCGATCGATCGCTGCCGCCCCGGCGCGGAGTGGCGAGATATTCATTTCGGCGCCGCCGTCGACTTGATCGATGGCCTCATCACGATGGGCTTGATGAAGGGCTCGGCCACTTCGCTGATCGAACAAGAGGCGCACATGCTCTTCTTTCCCCACGGCATCGGTCACATGCTCGGTCTCGGCGTGCGCGACGCCAGTGGCTTAGAACCAGGCCGAACGAAAGATCCCCGACCCTGCGTCGCCAGTTTGCGGCAAGATCTCATTTTGCGCGCCGGCTATATCGTCACGATTGAACCCGGCCTCTATTTCATCCCCGCCTTGCTGCATGATCCCGTCCGGCGGGAAAAATACCGCGACTGCGTTAACTGGCCCCTCGCCGAAAAATGCCTCGGACTGGGTGGCGTCCGCCTCGAGGACAATTTACTAATCACCGCGGCCGCCCCCGAAAATTTGACCGCGGCAATACCCAAGACGCTGATCCCGACGTAACCCTAACCCGAGCAGGCGACTCGCCGCTCGCGCTTTATTTACGCTGGTCGCGTTGAAAACGGTAGACCGTTTTCAGCATCTGCAAGGCCAGCCAAAACACCCCCGCCATGCAACCCGCGGTGAGACCGCCCCACAGCTTGATCATCGCCGGGTCATTGGAGGGTACGTGCGAATTCACGAGCCAATAAAAAATGCTGAAGGCAATCGCCGTCAGCCCTGAGTCGAGGAGGAGACTAAAGAGCGAAAATGGTTTTTTCACAGATGAGGCCATGGCGGAAAAAGAAGGAGTTGACGGGCGGTTTGTCGAACTGAATTTACGCCCTAATTTCAGACCTCAATAACCTCATCCTTGCGCCGGTGCTTGAGCGAGGCAGCCACGAAAATTGCTACTTCATAGAGCACAATCAGCGGCAGCGCAAAGAGGGATTGGTTAATCGGATCAGGCGTCGGCGTAATCACCGCCGCGATGATAAAGATTACGATATAAGCGTGCCGCCGGTACTTGCGCAGCGTCGCTACCTCGACCAAACCCATGTAGACCGCCAGCACAATCAAGAGCGGAAATTCAAAAGCGGCCCCCATCCCGAGCACGAGCCACATCAGCAAGCTGTAATAGCGATCTGCCGTCCAGAGCACGGTGTAGCCCATTAATTGATTCAGTTCATAAGCCACCCGAATCGTACTCGGCGTAATGATGAAATACCCAAAGGAAGCGCCGCCCAAAAAGAGGAAAAGCGCTGAAGCGCAGGTCGGGAGCAGGACCTTGAGCTCTCGTTTGGTGAGAGCTGGGGCAATAAACTGACCGACAAAGAATAATATAAACGGCAGTGAAAGCACCAAGCCGCCGATGAGGCAGATATCGATAATCACGCTAAACACCCCCATCGGACTGTTGGTTATGAGCTCGGTGCTCATTTGCGGGTAGTCGTGCTTGACCCGCTCCAGCGGCCAACTGAGCACCTTGGCAAAATCATCGACCCAGTACGCGATCAGCGTCACGAAGCCGCCAAAGACGACGGCGCTCTTAACCAGCGTCATGCGCAAATCTTCGAGATGCTCAAGAAAACCCATCGGCTTGCGCGCGCCCGTGGCAGCCGCCGGCGTCGGCTCGTTCTCGGGGAAACCGCCTTCATGGTATTCGTCAATGGGTACTTCTTCGCTCACGCGCCTGACCTACAAACAATTTTGGTCGTCGTCGGCAATCTCCGTATTTCACTGCCTACGGGAATTTAGCAAAACCCACCGAGCCCATTCTTTAGTCCGCTGCCTTGGCCAGTTAAATTAATTCCCTGCACCCAACCGCCGCTCAAAAATCACGCCCCGGAAAATCTCTTAATTCTACCCGCCTCCATCGTTGACACCCCTGCACCCAACCTTTGCGATGGTGGCCCTTTCGTCCTATTTCCACCTATAACATGGCTAAGAAATCCACTGCTAAGAAGTCCGCGGGCAAAAAGTCCGCTTCCAAGAAATCTGCTCCTAAATCCGCCGCCAAAGGCAAGGCGCTCAAATGCGTCTACTCCTGGGGCGCCGGCAAGGCCGATGGTAATGGTTCGATGAAGAACCTCCTCGGGGGCAAGGGCGCCAACCTCGCGGAGATGACCCGCATCGGCCTCCCGGTGCCCCCCGGCTTCACCATCACGACGGAGGTTTGCACGTATTTTTACGCGAATAAGCGCACCTACCCCACCTCGCTGCAGGCTCAAATGGAAGCCGGGGTGAAGAATATGGAGAAAATCATGGGCTATAAGTTCGGTGACGCCACCGGCTTCCCCCTCCTCGTGGCCGTGCGCTCGGGCGCGCGCGACTCCATGCCGGGCATGATGGATACCATCCTCAATCTCGGGCTTAACGACCAAACGGTCCTCTCCCTCGCAGCCGCCACTAAAAACGAACGCTTTGCCTGGGATTGCTACCGCCGCTTCATTCAAATGTACGGTGACGTTGTCATCGGAGTGCAAAAGCGCGAAGGCGAAGACCACGATCCGTTTGAGACGGTGATCCATGGCTTCAAACACGAGAAATATCACGGCGACATCGAGGACTCCAAACTCACCGCCGCTGATCAACAGGAGCTCGTCCGCCGCTTCAAGGCTCTCGTCCATGATCGCACCGGAAAAAACTTCCCGAACAATCCCTGGGACCAACTCCGCGGCGCCGCCGGAGCAGTCTTCGGTAGCTGGATGAACGATCGCGCTAAAGTTTACCGCGCTAAATACGGTATCCCCTCCGAGTGGGGCACTGCGGTTAACGTCCAGGCCATGGTCTATGGCAACACGGGCGACACCTCGGGCTCGGGCGTAGCGTTTACGCGCAACCCTGCCAACGGCACCAACGAATTCTACGGTGAATTTCTCCTCAACGCTCAAGGTGAAGACGTCGTCGCCGGCGTGCGCACCCCTGAGCCGGTGGCCGGCCTCAAGGCCCAGATGCCAAAATCTTACGCAGAACTCATGAAGGTTCGCGCGATTCTGGAAAAACACTTCAAGGATGTGCAGGACATCGAATTCACGATTCAGGAAGGCAAGCTGTTCATGCTGCAGACGCGCAACGGCAAGCGGACCGCGATGGCTGCTCTCAAATTCTCCATCGATATGGTGAAGGAGAAGCTCATCAACTGGCAGACCGCCATTCTGCGCAATCCCGCCGACCAACTCGAGCAGCTCCTCGCACCCGTGTTTAATTTGGCGGAAGTTAAAAAAGCTAAAGTCATCGCCACCGGTCTACCCGCCGGCCCCGGCGCCGCCACTGGCCAAATCTACTTCAACGCTGATCGCGCCGTCATCGCCGCCGAGAAGGGTGAAAAAGTCCTCCTCGTCCGCGTCGAAACCTCGCCCGAGGATTTGCGCGGCATGATTGCCGCCGAAGGTATTCTGACTGCGCGCGGCGGGGTTTCTTCCCACGCCGCCCTCGTCGCCCGCCAAATGGGCAAAGTGTGCGTCTGCGGCGCCGCGGCCCTGCAGGTCGATTACGACAAGAAGACGGTCACCGTCGAAGGCACCACTTACGCGGAAGGGGATTTCCTCTCCATCGACGGCACCATCGGTACCGTTTACGCGGGCAAAATTCCCACCGCTCCTTCCGAAATCATCGCGGGCCTACTCCACGACGACCAAGAGGCGCAGGCCACGGAGAAATTCAAGAGCTACGTCCAACTCATGAAATGGTGCGCCCAAGCCACCAAGCTCCAAGTCCGCACCAACGCCGACACCCCGGAGCAAGCCCAGAACGCCATGGCCTTCGGCGCCGTGGGCATCGGTCTCACCCGCACGGAGCACATGTTCTTCGAGGGCAATCGCATCGATGTCATGCGCGAGATGATCCTCGCCGGCAACTTGGCTGATCGCCAAGCCGCCCTCGCGAAACTACTGCCTTATCAACGCGAAGATTTCTTCGGCATCTTCAAAGCGCTCAAAGGCTTCCCAGCTACGATCCGCTTCCTCGACCCGCCGCTCCACGAGTTCCTCCCGAACTCCAAGGAGTCGCAAATGGATCTCGCCCGGAAACTCAATATTCCCGTGGAGAAAATCATGCAGCGCGTCCACGAGCTGCATGAGTTTAATCCCATGCTCGGCTTTCGCGGCTGTCGTCTCGGGATCAAGTATCCTGAGATCACCGCGATGCAGGCCCGCGCCGTGCTCGAAGCGGCAGCCGATGCCACCAAGGCCGGCTACAAAGCCAAGCCTGAGATCATGATTCCACTCGTGGGCTTCAAGAAGGAACTCGATCTGCAAACCGCCCTCGTGCACGAGGTCGCCGCTGCGGTTATGGCTGAAAAGAAGGTCAAGATCGCGTATACCGTCGGCACGATGATCGAGATTCCGCGAGGCGCACTGACTGCTGACGAAATCGCGCAGACCGCTGAATTCTTCAGCTTCGGCACCAACGACCTCACGCAAACCTGCCTCGGCATGTCGCGCGATGACTCCGGCTCCTTCCTCGGCGCCTATCAAGAGTCGGAGATCATGAAGAAGAATCCCTTCGCCTCGATCGACCAGACCGGCGTGGGCCAGCTGATGGAAATCGCCATCAAGAAAGGCCGGCAGACCCGTCCCGACATCAAATTGGGAATCTGTGGTGAACACGGTGGTGATCCTGACAGCGTTAAATTCTGTCATCGTTTGGGTCTTAGCTATGTTTCCTGCAGTCCTTACCGGGTTCCGGTGGCTCGGCTGGCAGCCGCACAGGCAGCTATCGCAGACTCCAAGAAGTAATTGCCTGCAAATTGATTATCGAGCCCCGGCCAAAAGCCGGGGCTTTTTTGCCAACTGGAGGGCCCACGTCCCTGGGGGCGACCGAAGGGCAGACATATTCTCACGCCAAGCCGGGACCTGTAGGAATTATCCTGTGGGCGAGCCCAGGAGGTCCCTCAAACAAGATTGCCAGTCGTAACAGATTCTTCTGTGCTCTTTTCATCGGGCCGCCACTCTTATGAAGAAACGCGCCCAGATCATTCCCGCCGACACCGTCGCCTCCCGCATCCTGACTATTCGCGGACAGAAGGTGATCCTTGATTCCGACCTCGCTGCCATTTACGGCGTCACGACCAAGCGGCTCAATGAGCAGGCCAAGCGCAACGTCCAGCGGTTCCCGTCTGATTTTGTGTTCCAGTTAACAAAAAAGGAACACGCCGTTTTAAAGTCGCAAATTGCGACCGCAAAACCTGGAAACTTGAGGTCGCAAATTGCGACCTCAAGTTCTGGCTACGGCGGGCGCCGGTTCCTTCCCTACGCCTTCACCGAAAACGGTGCCGTCATGGCCGCCAACGTCCTCAACAGCCCGCAAGCTGTCCGCATGAGTGTCTTTGTCGTCCGAGCGTTCGTGCAAATGCGCGAGCTGCTCTCCGGTTCGAAGGAATTGACGGCCGAGCTCAAGAAGCTCGAAGCCAAACTCACCTCGCGCCTGGACAATCACGAGACCGCCATCATTGATGTCCTCCGTCGCATCATGGAGCTGCTGGATCCCCCGCCCGCGCCGCCCGTGCAGGAAAAATCTATGGGCTTTCATACTCTGCTAAAACCACCAGCGAAGAAGTAGCCCGTCGGCCCGATCCCGACCGCAGAGAGATTCATCAATGCCCGGGTTTAATCGCCGAGTCGGCCGAGCACGATGCGCTGGGGAATGATCACGCCATGACTCTTGGCCACGGAACGAGATCAAATTCCGTCAGGCCGGTCGCCACTTGTTCCGCCGGCGACGCTGGCGTGGCCCAGTGCATGCAGGGCTAGGGTGGCGCCTCGCAGCTGAGGTCGTGTTGCGGTTCTGCAAAATTGCGATGTGGCGATCCGACCAGAAGCGCGCCCACTCACGCGGCACCAGTCGGGCCGGCGCGGTCGGAGGCTTGCGCATGGCAGGGATGATTACCCCGGCGCACAGCGTGGAAGACCCTTTCGCCGCGGTGTCGCGCGCGGGATTGGCAATTCAGAGTCCATTATTCATCATTATTCTTTTGCATTTTTTGTACCTGTTGTGGCCAATCTCCGGACCGCTACCTATTAATCAACTGCTTCTCTCACCATGCGCCGTTTCCTTTTCGTTTTCCAGCTCTTGCTCTCTTTCACGGCCCGGACCAGTGCGGCCGCGCCTGCCTTACCGCCCGCCCATCCCAGTGCTCCCTGGCCCGCTCACCAGCGCGTGCTCGTGCTCGGAGACAGCATCACTCAGGACGGCCGCTATGTATCCTATCTCGAATATTATCTGCAGCGTTTCGCACCCGATACTCACAGCGACCTCATCAGCATCGGTCTTTCCAGCGAAACACTTTCTGGCTTAACGGAACCCGATCATCCCGCTCCCCGCCCCTGCCTCTTCAATC
>NEUY01000007.1 GCA_002304425.1 Opitutia bacterium Tous-C10FEB | reverse complement strand
CCGCTGCTTTGGGTATTGCGTGATCATCTCGAGCTCGTCGGCACAAAATTCGGTTGCGGCATCGGCCAATGCGGTGCCTGCACCATTCATCTGAACGGCGTGCCGTCTCGGTCCTGCATCACGCCTGTTTCCACCGTTGGGCGCATGAAGATAACCACCATCGAAGGTCTAGCCGCCAGCACCACCAAACTGCACCCCGTGCAGCAGGCCTGGTCCGACCTCGACGTTGCCCAATGTGGTTACTGTCAAGCCGGTCAAATTATGACCGCGGCCGCACTTTTAAAAGACAACCCTAAGCCGACGGACGAAGACATCGACGGCGCGATGGCTGGTAATCTGTGCCGCTGCGGCACCTACATGCGCATTCGCGCCGGCATCAAACTTGCCGCCGCCCTAACTCCTGCTATCGGAGGTGCCCAATGAACGCATCCCTGCTCTCCCGCGCCGTTGATCGCCGCAACTTTATCAAACTTACGGGCCTCGCGAGCGGCGGCTTCGCCCTCGCATTTTACATCCGCTCCGGCAGCGACGCTGTCGCCGCCGCCACCTCGGCCTCAGCTGATTTCACGCCCAACGCCTTCGTCCGCATTACCGGCGCGGGGAAGATAACTATTATCTCCAAACAACCCGAAATGGGCCAGGGCGTAAAAACCTCGCTCCCGATGATCATCGCCGAGCAACTCGAGGTGCCGTTCAATGATATTACCATTGAGCAAGGAGACTTCGACCTCGCTAAATTCGGCAATCAAGGAGCTGGCGGCAGTAACTCGACGCCCAATAATTACGACAATTTCCACCTCGTCGGCGCCACCGCGCGCACGATGCTAGTCCAAGCCGCCGCTCAGACTTGGGGTGTCCCGGCAAGCGAATGCCGCGCCGAAAACGCCACGGTAATCCACACCGCATCCGGCAAAAAGCTGTCGTATGGTCACCTTGCAGCCACCGCGGCCACGTTGCCCGTACCAGATAAGTCAGCCGTAGTTTTGAAGCAGCCCAAGGATTACAAATTGCTGGGCACGCGCGTTCCGCAGTACGACACCCCCTCGATTGTCACCGGCAAACCGCTGTTTGGTATCGATGTCAAATTGCCGGGCCTGCTCTATGCCATTTACGAAAAATGCCCGGCCTTTGGCGGCAAAGTAGTTAGCGCCAACCTCGACCAGATTAAGACCCTTCCCGGCGTCAGGGACGCTTTTATTTTAGGGGGCAACGGCAAACTGAAAGAATTGGTTCCCGGGGTTGCCATTATTGCCGACTCGACTTGGGCCGCGATGACCGCCCGCAAACAGCTGAAAATCGTCTGGGACGAGGGCAAAGTTGTAAACGAGAGCTGGGATGGGTTCGTTCAACAGGCCAAAGAAAGAGCCGGCCAACCCGGTGAACGTGTTCTCCGCAAAGATGGCGACCCCGATGCCGCCCTACGCGGAGCCGCCAAAATCGTCGAAGCAAATTATGTTTATCCGTTCATTTCTCACGCCAACCTCGAGCCGCAAAATACCACCGCCCACTGGAAAGACGGCGTGATGGAAATCTGGTCCCCGACCCAGATTCCGTCCATCGGCACCGGCATGGTCAATCGGATCCTCGGCATCCCACCTGAAAAGATCATCCTCCATCTTAACCGCGCCGGCGGCGGTTTCGGTCGCCGGATCGGCGCGGACTACCTCATCGAGGCCGCTGCGATCGCCCAAAAGGTTAACGCACCGGTGAAACTCACTTGGTCACGCGAAGACGACATGCGACACGATCAATATCGCCCGGGCGGTTTACACTTTCTAAAAGGTGGGATCGACGCCCAAGGAAAAATCGTCGCATGGAAAAACCACTTTTTCACCTTTGGCGAGGGCGGTAGCCCCGGCAGCGGCGGCAATCTCAGCGCCGATGAGTTTCCCGGCCGCTGGATCGCTAATTACCAAGCCGAGCAAACCATGTTTGACACCGGCTGGCCCATGGGTCCGTGGCGCGCTCCCGGTAGCTGCGTTTTTTCTTGGGTCTTTCACAGTTTCATCGACGAACTTGCCCACGCCGGCGGGCGCGATCCGCTCGAACTCAGGCTCGAAATCCTCGGCGATAAAGATGAAATGCCAGCCAGCAACAGCGGAGGCGGCAAAGGCAAGCAAGTCAGTCGGCCTTACAACGTCGCTCGCATGCGTAACGTCCTTAAATTCGCGGCCGAGAAAGCTGGTTGGGGCAAAAAGCAGTTCGCCAAGGGCTCAGGCGCAGGTCTGGCTTTTCACTTCAGCCACCTCGGCTACTTTGCCCAAGTCGCCGAGGTCACCGTCACCAAAGATGGCGAGCTCAAGGTGGACCGCTTTGTCACCGGCGGCGACATCGGTGCCCAAGTGGTCAACCTCAGTGGCGCTGAGAATCAAGTCGAAGGCTCCGTGCTCGACGGTCTCTGCGCATTGAAGAGCCAGGAGATTAATATTGAACGTGGCCGCGTCGTGCAGGGGAATTTTAACGATTATCCGCTAATGCGCATCACTGAGGCCCCCGCTAAAGTGGAAACCTACTTCCTCTCGACGAATTACCCGACCACTGGTCTCGGTGAGCCGGCTTTACCGCCGGTCGCACCAGCGATTTGCAACGCCATCTTCGCCGCCACCGGCAAACGCATTCGCCAAATGCCCCTGTCGCGCAGCGATCTACGCTGGAGCTAATTCTGTACGCGTCTTCCCCTCCCCGCGACCTGCCCGCTGCCTACGTCTCCCCCACCCGCCCCGCGTTACCGCTAACCGCTTCAAAGGGAGGGGTTCGACGCGTATCTCGACTTGCGGCGGGCGGTGGTTCATGACGGATAGAAGCTCATCCTTTACCCGAAGACGCAGGTCGCGAGACTCTATCATGTCGCCAAAGATCCGCTCGAGTTAGAGGATCTTGTCGCCGATCTGGCTCCGGCGGAGCAGAAACAGGCGCCCTTTGCGCAGTTTTTTAAATTTTTAAAAAGAATGGGGCAAAGGGGCGGCGAGCAATCAGGCTGGCCTCTGACTTGGTAACATGCACCACTCCCCTAGGCCCATCCAGTTTTCTATCAGTCGTGAAAAATACTCCACTCCAGCAAACCTTCTTAGCCGTCTCGCTCGCCGCAGTCTTCGGCTTGACTGCTGGCTGCGTGACCAAAGCGCCAACGCGGTCCGGTTTTATCGACGCGGCCCAGCCCATGGTACGTAGCAAAGGTGTGATGCGGGCCCAAGTGGATGTGCGTTCGGATCCCGCTCGGCTCACCCAGATTCGCTCGGTGCGAATCGAACCGGCAAAAGTGGCAGACGGCGTAATCCTGCCCAGCGGGATTTCATCAGCCGATATCGCTTTGGTTTTGGGCGAAATCGATCGGCAAATGTGCTTTAAATTGTCTCGTTATTTCGACATCGAGCCAAGCTCACCTCCGAGCGCTGCAAAGCCCTTGATCGCCGCGAGCACGGTGCGCGTTGCGCTGACCGGCCTTCAACAGACGAATCCAGTCGCTTCGGTCGCCAGTGCAATTGTCAGCCGCGTGGTACCAGGACCAGGTTCAATCCGTTTACCGCTTGGTCTTGGCGGGTTAAACGTAGAAGCGGCAGTCGATCTTCCTAATGGCGGGGGCGAGGCCGCGGCGATGGCTTGGTCGCGCGGCGCAAGCGTTGCCTTTGACAAGGGTTCTCTCTCCGCCGTCGGCGACGCTCATCGTTTTGCTTCAGACTTTGCAGAAAGCTTTACCGCACTTTTGGTCGGGCCAGACGCCGATAAACGAGATGTGCCAAAATCGGACCCATGCTCACAATATGGATCGCGGCTCAACCTTGGAAATCGCGCGCTGGGAATAGGTCTTGGTTTACACCTAACCAACCCGGCTGCAGCTGAAACATCCGATGTAAACGCGCCTGCGGCGAAAGATCACGCCGCCCCTCTAGGTCAACCAGCTTCGCGCTAGGCTTTAGGCCTCACTGCCTTTTAAAGGTAGCGCAAAAGCGCAAAGATAAGTAGCTCCCTCAGCGCGTGACTGGAGGCTCGCCAAGCTGCTTGGGGCCTCTTTCACTTTTGGCTTACTTCTTACAATGCACATTTCATCACCGGCGAAGCGGGGTTTCTGGGCAGACATTTGTGCGACAAATTTCTCGCGAAAAAACCCAAAATTGCCGATCTCGATAATTTTCCCACGGGCAGTAAGACTGATAGCGCGCGCTTACTGAATTACTCTAATTTTAAAAGCGTCCCCAATCTGCCATGTCTTTCCTGTCGCTGACGACCATCCAGGGCCAACCTTCTTGGCCGATTAAATCGAGCTTGGTTAAGGGCTGGCTAACCAAATTAGGCGGCCACCTCGGCCCCGTGCAATTCCAGTTAGGCCGGAAAATCGTCCAGCCTTATGCCGTCGCCCCTTGGGCCGAGGAACCCCTCGCCGCGGGATCACCGGCCATCCTCCGCGCCTTGCGGGGTGATTTTTTCTGTTGCCCGTTCGGTGGTAACGCCACCGCTTGGCGCGGCGAACAACACCCGCCGCATGGCGAGACGGCTAACGCTACCTGGCGGCCAGCGTCGCTCACGCGCTCCGGCGCCCGAGTTACTCTGCAGACCAGCCTCGCCACTACGGTGCGAAAGGGGCGCGTGGATAAATTCATCAGCCTTATTGATGGCCACACCGCGATCTACTCGCGGCATATTCTCACTGGCATGACCGGGCCCATGAATGTCGGTCATCACGCTACGCTAAAATTTCCCGCCTCACCCGGCAGCGGGGTCATCAGCACGAGTCGTTTCATCCGCGGCCAAGTCCTACCCGAGCCGTTCGAATTACCAGAAAATGGCGGCTATCAAAGCCTGAAGCCGGGCGCGGTGTTTCGTTCCTTGCAGCGCGTGCCGCGGCTCGATGGCGGTCAGGCTGATCTCAGTCTTTATCCTGCCCGCCGCGGTTATGAGGATCTCGCCCTGTTGACGGCGGACGCGAAACTTCCCTTCGCTTGGACGGCCGTAACTTTCCCCGCTGAAGGCTATGTTTGGTTTGCCCTGCGTGATCCACGGGTACTGCGGCACACGGTCATGTGGATCTCCAACGGCGGCCGGCATTATGCCCCTTGGAACGGTCGACATACGGATGTCATGGGCTTAGAGGATATCACCGGTTATTTCCATCTGGGGCTCGCCGAATCTGCCCGACCTAATTCGCTCAATCGCCGGGGAATTCCGACCACGCTGAAATTACACGCGCAGCGTCCCACCTCGATCAGCACCATCATGGCCATGGCCGTGATTCCAAAAAGCTTCGATCGCGTGGCCTCGATTACCGCCCGCGGCGATGGCGTTGACCTGGTCGCGGCTAATGGCCGGCAAACGCACACCGCACTTGACCTAGCATGGCTCACGTCGACGGCGGCTATGGCGTCATGAAAACGCCATCAGCCGATCCCCATCTCCTAGCCTCACTCCGCCGGATCGGGGCTAAACCACCCGAGATTATCGAGCTGTTAGATTACGTCGAAAATTTGCTGGTATGGGTGAAAGACGCCGAGGGCCACTACCAATGGGTCAACATGGCCTTTCTGCTTAATTTTGGCGTCGCCAGCCGCGCTGATATCATTGGCTGCACTGATTTTGATTTTTGCGGACCGGTCATGGCTAACCAGTATCGCGTGGACGACGAGCGCGTGCTCCAAGGTGAACGCATTCTCTCCCGCGTGGAACTGATCGGCCGCTTCAATCACACCGCGCGCTGGTGCATCACCTCGAAAATCCCCCTCTATAATGCCCAAGGGCGCATCGTCGGGACGGCCGGGGTCACGCGACCGATCGACGAACGGGCCCCGGTGTCTCCCGGTGACTCCCCGCTGAGTGCGGCCATTCGGTTTGTTAGTCAAAATTACAGCGAATCGATTACCAATAGCCGATTAGCCAAAATTTGCGGCCTCTCCCTGCGGGTTTTTGAACGTCAATTTCAGGCCACCTATCATGTATCCCCGCATCATTATGTACGTAACCTCCGTGTACGCATGAGCTGTAGCGCCCTTGTTTTCACGCGGAAGTTGCTAGCAGAAATCGCCGCCGAGTCGGGCTTTGCCGATCAAAGTCACTTCACCAAAGAATTTGGCCGCCTCATGGGAGAAACCCCACGGGCCTATCGGCTCCGCTACGCCAGCCATACCACCGGATAAAAACAGCACGGGCCTGAGTTTTTTCTCGACGTTTTCCTTCCAAATATTGTCGTCAGTCTTCTAGAGAAAAATCATCGATTAGCTTATCGTTGGTCCCTCAGATTGTCTTGGTCCCAAAGCTCACCCCTTCGCCTGCCTTCCACCCCTGATTCGCGTCGCCCTTGCCCTGCGCGTACCTCCCTCCATATCGAGGCGACCCCATTCATTTTTTTACTTTCGTAATTTCACCAGCACCTCGCTCGTTTAATTTTTAGTTTTTCATTCCTCCTATGGCTATTCCCTCCGTCCTCGATCTGAAGATCGTCAAAAAATCAACGCAGAGCCTCGTCGAAGCCGAGATCTCCCGCACTGGCGGCTTACTCCGGTTGGCCCCCGCTTGGGTGCCCCGCTCTTTCCTGCAACCGGGATTGCGGATTAAACTTCATCCAGACGACACCTACGCCTACGGACTCAATCGAGGAGGGATCGATGAGCGCTGGTTTGCGTCCACCACCGTAACCGCCAATGAAGGCCGGGCCGCTGACGAGGGGCTCAGCTACGTGGTGATTGGCAAAGAACGCCTCACCCTCGCCCAAGCCGTCGCCGACACGGGCGCGACCCTCGTGGGCAAAGCCATTTGGAAAAAATACAGCAAATGGCCCGTCTACTCGAAATTTTTCGACAACATGGGGCCCATTCCGCACCACATGCACCAGAATGCCGCGCAGGCAAAACTCGTCGGCCAAGAGGGCAAGCCCGAGTCCTATTATTTCCCCCCGCAGCACAATAACGTAGGCAACAATTTCCCCTACACCTTCATGGGCCTCGAGCCCGGCACCACCAAAGCGCAGGTACGGGCCTGCATCGCCAAATGGAACCAAGGCGACAACGGCATTCTCGATCTCTCCAAAGCCTATCGCCTAAAGCCGGGCACGGGCTGGCTGATCGATCCCTGCATTCTCCACGCGCCTGGCTCGCTCTGCACCTACGAACCGCAATGGGGCAGCGATGTGTTTGGCATGTATCAAAATCTCGTCGAGGGCCGCGAGGTCCCTTGGTCTCTGCTCGTCAAAGATGTCCCCAAAGCCAAACACCAAGACATCGATTACATTGTCGATCAGCTCGATTGGGATAAAAACGTCGACCCCAACTTCAAGGACAACCACTACCTCGAACCGGTCCCGGTCGCTGACACCCGCCGCGAGGGTTACGTGGATCGCTGGATCGTTTACGGCAAAGTTAACGGCGAGCAGCGCTTCACGGCCAAGGAAATCACAATCGACCCGGGCACCAAGTGCACCGTCAAAGATACCGGCGCCTATGGACTCATCTGTGTGCAGGGTTCAGGCAAAATTAACGGCGAACCTCTCGTGAGCCCCAAGTTGATTCGCTTCCACGAACTCACCGAGGATGAATATTTCTGTACCGAAGACGGCGCCAAGGCGGGCGTCACTTTTGAAAACACCAGTAGCACCGAACCGCTGGTTTGCCTGCGCTACTTCGGTCCGGAAGTAAATCCCACCGCGCCTAAAATGGGTGCCTATCGCCAGAACAAATTCTGATCTCTCCCCTTATCTTCACCTCAACCCCCCATTACCGATGTCTGACAATAACTTCCCCAAACTCCACAACGCAGCTTGGCCCGGCCTCGTCGGCAAAGGCAGCCCTGGCGCAGAACCGTTCATCTCCCTCGACACGATGCTTGAGCTTACGGCCCAAGCGGAAGTCGGCGGGGTGAAATTCGACGGCATTGATCTCTTTCTCTATAATCCGCACACGGACATCGATATTTCAGACGATGGCATCAAAGCCCTCGCCGCTAAAATCAAGGCCAAGGGATTAGTCGTCGGCTCTGTCGTCGCCCCCGTATGGTTCGACGCCGCCGCGGGTGGTGACGCCACCGCCCGCGGGAATTGGGTTAGTCATGTCCGCAAAGCGATTCGCATTGCGCAAAAACTGCGCGAACTCGGTGTGCGGCCTTATGGCATCGTGCGCATCGACAGCGCGACCAGCGTCAAGACGTGGGATGCCGATCCTAAGGGCGTTACCAAACTCATCGCGCAATCATTTCGTGAAGCGGGCAAAATTGCCAAAGACGCCGGCGAGCGCTTGGCGGCCGAAGGCGAGATTTGCTGGGGTGGCATGCATAGCTGGAAGAACATGGTGAATCTCCTCGAGGCGGTGAACATGCCAAAAATTGTCGGCTTCCAAGCCGATATGTCGCACACCCTACTCTACACCCTGGGCGAGAATGCTGAAGCCCACCGCATCGTGCCGAAAAATTTCCACTGGGAACCGGCCGAATTTCACAAGGCGATGGTCAAGCTCACCGCGGCTTTGCGTCCCTGGACAATCGATTTTCACGTCGCGCAGAACGATGGCACCGTTTTTGGCTCAGGTTCCCACGAAAAGACCGGCCGCCACTGCCTCGCGACCGATCCCAAGGGTAAATTAAATATCCCACGCGACTCCGGCTATTGGCTCCGCGACGCCCAAGGTAAAGTAACCAAGAAAATTAAACACCTCTGCTGGGATGGTTGCATGTTCCCCAATGAAGTGATGCTGAAGCAGCAGACGTGGAATGACATTCTCGCCGCGATGATCGAGGTGCGGAAAAATCACGGCTGGGTCGGCTAAGGCCAGCGGGGGCAGGAATAAGCGCTCGCTAACTACCCGGTGTGGTTAGCCGGCTTCAGACTAATTCCCCTCCCCCACGGCGCTCGTTTTATTTAATCTCAACTCACGGTTCTTTTACTTCTCCTCTTATGAAATCACTCAACATTGGTCTGATCGGCTACGGCTTTATGGGTCGCGCGCACTCCAACGCCTTCCGCAAAGTTCGTAATTTCTTTCCCGGAAAAATTCAACCGGTCCTCAAAGCCGTGTGCGGCCGCGATGGCGTCAAAGCCGCCGAGTTTGCCGCCAACTGGGGCTACGAGTCCGTGGAAACCGACTGGCGCGCCCTCATCGCGCGCAAAGATATCGACCTCATCGACATCGCCGCCCCTAACAACGTCCACTACGAGATCGCGGTCGCCGCGGCTAAAGCGGGCAAGATGATTCTGTGTGAAAAGCCTCTGGCCATGAATCCCGCCGAGGCACTCGCCATGACCAAGGCCGTCGAGAAGGCTAAAATTGCTAACATGGTCTGGTATAACTATCGCCGAATTCCGGCCGTCACGCTGGCCAAACAACTGATCGATGAAGGCCGCCTGGGGAAAATTTTCCACTACCGCGCCAAATTTCTGCAAGATTGGACGATCAATGCCGACGTTCCCCAAGGCGGACCCGGCACTTGGCGCCTCGACGCCTCCATCGCCGGCAGCGGCGTCACCGGTGATCTGCTGGCGCACTGTATTGATACCGCCCTGTGGCTCAACGGCGGGATCGATTCCGTCACCGCCATGACGGAGACCTTCGTCAAAGAGCGCCACCACTCGCTCACTGGCAAAAAGCAAAAAGTCCTCATCGACGATGCCTCCGCTTTTTTAGCGCGCTTCAGCAACGGCTCCCTCGCCACGTTTGAGTCCACCCGCTATGCGCGCGGTCACAAGGCGCTCTACACGTTCGAGATCAATGGCGAGAACGGTTCCATTTTCTGGGACCTCCATGATTTGCACCGCCTCCAATGGTTTGATCATAAGGACGGTGGACTCACCCGCGGCTGGCGGAGCATTCACGTCACCGACGGAGATCAGCCTTACATGAAAAATTGGTGGGTGCCGGGTCTCGCGATTGGCTACGAGCACAGCTTCGTGCACCAAGTCGCCGATTTCCTTCAGGGTATCGAGTCGGGCCGGCCAGCGGCCCCTACCTTCCGCGATGGTCTCGCCACCGACTACGTCACTGATGCCGTCCTTAAATCAGCCGCCTCCGGTCGCTGGACCAATGTAAAAAAAGCCTAACCCTGCTTTGCTGCCCCTTGGGCTGACCCGCGGCTACTTACCTAGCCGCGGTCATCAGCCTGCCCCCCTCTGCCTCGCTCACTCGCTTACCATTGCCCTTAACTCCCATGCCTAAACTCAGCTTCAATCTTCTCGCTTGGACTGCCTCGATCTCCGACGAGTTTTTTCCGCACATCGAACGTCTTAAAAAAATCGGCTATGACGGCATCGAGATCTGCAACGGCCAACAAGATCCCGCCGCGTACAAGCGGCTGAAAAAATTGCTCACGGATCTCAACCTCGGCGTGACATGCGTCACCATCCTCGGAGCCGACGCTAATCCCGCCAGCCCCGACGCCGCGATTCGCGGCAAAGGCCTCGATTTACTGAAATGGAATATCGACCGCACCGTGGATTGCGGGTCCAGCCTACTGTGCGGGCCATTTCACTCAGCCTTTGCAACGTTCACGCGGACCGATATTCACCCTGATGAATACCAGCGCAGCGCAGACACCCTGCGCGCCGCTGGCGACTACGCTAAGCAGGCCGGCGTCACGCTCTGCCCGGAGGCACTCAACCGGTTTGAGTGTTATCTGTGCAATACCATGGCCCAACTGCGCATGTTAGTTGAACTAACCGATCATCCCAACGTGCGCGGGATGTATGATACGCACCACGCCAACATGGAGGAAAAAACTTTCCCTGACGCGATTCGTACCATCGCGCCGGTGCTCAAGCATGTTCACCTCAGCGAAAATGACCGCGGCACCCCTGGCTCTGGACATATTAATTTCCGCGAAAATCTCATCGCCCTGCGCGAAGTCGGCTACGACGGCTGGATGGCGATCGAAGCCTTTAGTCGTTCCGATCCAGCCTTTGCCAACGCGATCAACGTCTGGCGCGAGTACTCGCCGGCTTGGGACATCGCCGAATCTGGCCACACTTTTCTCCGTCGTGAAATTGCCGCCGCCGGCTACCGCCCATGATCAATCTACACCGTTCGATGCGTCTCTTGCTCCCTTTCCTAACCGCGGTGGTGCTGGGTGCCGTTGACAACACGCGGCTCGAGCTAGAGCCAGCCCGCAGTGCCCCCGCGAAGGGCAAACACGTCGTGCTCTTGTCCGGCGATGAAGAATATCGCAGCGAAGAAGCGCTGCCCATGTTGGCTAAAATCCTGAGCCAACGCCACGGCTTCAAGACCACGGTGCTCTTCGCCCTCGATGCGGACGGCACCATCAACCCCACTCAGGTGCAATCACTGCCCGGCGCCGATGCCCTCGATACGGCTGATGTGATCATTATGTCCCTGCGCTTCCGCGCCTGGCCGGATGAGGCAATGAAGCATTTCGATGCCGCGCACCGCCGGGGCGTCCCCATTATTGCGCTCCGCACCTCCACCCACGCCTTTAATTTTCCGGCCGGCAGTCCGTGGTCCAATTATACTTGGAATAATAAAACCACCCATCCGGGCGGCTTCGGCCGCCAAGTGCTAGGCGAAACTTGGGTCGCGCATTGGGGGAAACATAAAGTTGAAGCCACGCGGGGTGTCCTCGAACCCGCGGCTACCACCGATGCATTGTTTAATAGTGTGACCGATCTATTCGGCACGACCGATGTCTATGAGGCCGCCCCACCGGCTGACGCCAAAATTCTTGCGCGGGGACTCGTGCTGCAAGGGATGCGGCCCACCGACGCTCCCGCGACTTACCGCAAAACAACCGCCGCTAAAATCGAACAAGCCGTCAACGCCCCCGCGATGCCCATCGTCTGGACGCGAAATTATTTAACGAGCAGCGGGGCATCCGCTAAAATCTTCACCACCACACTCGGGGCCGCCACTGATTTTGAACAAGAGTCGCTCCGGCGGCTGATTGTTAATGCTACCTACTGGGCCGCGGAACTGGCGGTACCCGCCAAAGCCGACGTCACCCCCTTTGATAACTACGCCCCGCGCCCTTACGGTTTTGCTGGATATCGCACGGGTCTCACTCCCGCTGATCACGCCTTGGGTAAAATTTTGCCTGCGGGCGGCACGGTTCCCTCGGCGCCACCCCCAGGGACCCCGAACGCCATCAATACCCCAATCACGCTCAACCTAGGGGCCCGCATTGCCTTTATTGGTAACGGTCTCGCTGATCGCATGCAGCACGCGGGCGCCCTCGAGACGTTGATCCATGCCAAGTACCCAAAGCATGAATTGGTTTTTCGTAACCTAGCGGTCACCGGAGATGAAATCGTCGCCCGCGCCCGGTCCAAAGATTTTGGCACCCCCGATGAATGGCTCAGCCGCACGGGCACCGATGTGATTTTTGCTTTTTTTGGCTTCAATGAATCTTTTGCGGGGCCCGCTGGCTTAACTAAATTCAAAGCTGATCTGGCCGCTTTTCTGAGTGACACGCGCAGCAAAAACTATGGCACCCACGGCGTCCCCCACATCGTGCTCTTCTCGCCGATCGCCAACGAAAATTTATCCGATCGCAATTACGCGATTCCCGCGGACAACAATCGTAACCTCGCGCTTTATGCGGCCGCCATGGCGGAGGTCGCGCGCGATCGAGCGGGCGTGACATTCATCGATCTCTTTGCGCCCTCGCAGAAACTTTACGCGGAAGCGGCGGCGCAAGGTCGAGCGCTGACTTTTAACGGCCTCCACCTGACCGCCGCGGGGGACGCGGCACTGGCGCCCGTGATTTTTAAAACCCTCTTCGGTGAGTCCGCTCCCGTTGGTAATTTTACCGCGCTCCAAACTGCGGTGACGGCTAAAAATCAAGAGTGGCATGCGCGCTATCGGACGATGGATGGATTCAATGTTTACGGTGATCGCTCCAAATTGGCCTATGAATCCGCGAAGGATAAACCTAAGCTGACTAATAATCAGATTATGCAGGAAGAAATGGCGCAACGCGATGTGCTGACGGCAAATCGCGATCGCCAGCTTTGGGCGCTGGCGCGGGGTGAAACCACTCCACCGGAAGTGATCCCACTGCCGCCAGTCACGCCTTTTGGTACAAATAAACCCGGTCCAAACCCCGACGGCACTTACGATTTCCTCAGCGCGGATGAAGCGCTCACCAAAATGACTTTGGCGCCCGGCGTGAAAGTAAATGTTTTCGCCAGCGAAAAAGAATTCCCAGAATTAGCTAATGCGGTGCAAATGGCGTGGGACCCGCAAGGCCGGCTTTGGGTCTCAGTCTGGCCTAATTATCCTGAACGCACGCCAACGTCTACGCTCGGGGACAGTATTATCATCCTCGAAGATACCGACCACGATGGTCGCGCAGATAAATGCATTCATTTTCTCGACAACTTAAATTGTCCGACGGGGTTTCAATTTTACAAAGATGGCCTCCTCGTAATGCAGGCGCCGGATCTCTGGTTTGCCCGCGATACAGATGGGGACGGCAAAGCGGACACCAAGGAGCGCGTCCTGATGGGCCTCGACTCCGCCGACTCCCACCACACGGCCAACTCGTTCGTTTACGAACCCGGTGGGGCGATTCTCTTAAGCGACGGCGTCTTCCACCGTTCGCAGATCGAGACCGCCCTCGGACCCGTGCGCAACATCGACGGAGCCATCTACCGCTTTGAGCCGCGCACCGGGAAATTCGAGACTTACGCCTCATATAATTTCATGAACCCACACGGCCGCGCCTTCGACTATTGGGGCAATGATTTTATCACCGACGCCACCGGCAACCACACTTATTTCGGCGCCGCCATCAGCGGGAAGATCGATTATCCGAAAAAACATCCCAAATTAAAAACGATCTGGGACCGGCCTTCTCGGCCTTCGGCTGGGAGTAGCATCATCACTAGCACGCATTTCCCGCCGGAGTATTGGGGGAATTATCTCAATCCCAATGTCATCGGTTTTCAGGGTATCTATCGGCTAAAACTCGTCGACGACGGCGCGGGGATCAAAGGCGAACGTCAACCCGATCTCATGTCCTCGACCGATCGAGATTTTCGACCGATCGATACCTCCGTGGGCCCCGATGGCGCGATCTACGTTATCGATTGGTGCACGCCTCTGATCGGCCATCTCCAGAGCCACCTGCGCGACTCCAACCGTGACCACAGCCACGGCCGCATCTATCGTCTCACTTACGAAGGTCGCCCGCTGGCCACTCCGCCCGCCATAGCTGGTCAACCCATCCCGGCATTGCTGAAACTGCTCGAGCGCCCCGAGAATCAAATCCGCAACTTAGCTAAAATTGAACTTGGCCGGCACGACACCGCGAAAGTTATCGCGGCGGCAAAAGTTTGGCTCGCTGCACTTGATCCCACGACTCCGGACTACGCCCATCACCTCACCGAAGCGCTCTGGCTCCACCAGTGGCACAATGTCGTGGATGAGGATCTGCTCCAACGCGTCTTAAATTCCCCCAACGCCGATGCTCGGGCCGCGGCCGTTCGTGTGCTCGGCTACTGGCGCGACCGCTTGCCCACCGCGCTCACGTTACTCCAAAGCAAAGCCACCGATGAAAATGCTCGCGTGCGGCTGCACGCGGTTCGGGCCGCTAGCTTTTTCTCCGAGACTGGCGCCACCGAAATCGCCCTCGCCGCGACTAAATTACCCATCGATTATTATCTCGATTACACCATCGGCGAAACGCTCCGCCAACTGCGGCCTTTATGGGCCAAGAGCATCAGCGAGGGTACCGCCATCGCCGGCGGTGATCCGGCTAGCTTTCGTTACCTGCTCCGCACCTTGGCCGTAGCCGAGCTCCTTAAATTACCGCGCACCGTCGACGTGCAGGAAAATATCTTAGGCCGTAAGGGGATCAACGATACCGTGCGCGCCGAAGCTCTGGCCGCCGTGGCCGCGGCTCGTCAGGTCGATCGCGTGGCATTGCTGCTCACCACCATTGATTCACCAGCCGAGATCGATGTTAAAAGCGTCGGCCGCCTCCTCCTCGCTCAACCGGCCGCTGACCTCCGCGCCCAACGCCCGGCCATTCATAAATTGGCCCTGACCGATAACGCGGAGGGTCGCTCCTTCGCTTGGGCCGCACTGGCCATCGCGGACGGTTCGCTCACGGCTCTTTGGACGGAAGCCCTCAAATCTCCACTGACCGAGGCCAGTTTCCTCGGTGGACTATCCTTAATCCCCGATGCCGCCCTTCGCGCGACCGCCTATGAAATCGTGATGCCAATCTTAGCGACCAAAGTGGCTGATCTTCCAGGTCCGCCCGCCACGGTCGCGGCGATCCAACGCGAGGCGATTCGAACGGCGGTCAGCACTCGGCGCGAACCCACGGCGGTGTTCAACGCACTTGCCGACCTGATTGCACGCGGCGACCAAATCCCCGCGGCGGCCCAAGGTCTCCGCGTCCTCCCCCGCGCTAGTTGGCCGGCGGACAGCGCCGCCGCCACCGCCCGCATCCTCGTAGCGTGGGCAGCGAACACCCACCCGAGCGAACGCACCGAGCGCGACATTTTCGGCCACTTGCGGCGCGACTATAGCGAAACTGTGCAAGTCGCCGATGATCTGCTGGGAACCCTGCCAGCGGCTGAAGCCGAAACGCTCCGCGCCACCCTGGCCGGCTTGCGCGTGGCAGTTTTCACTGTCACCACCGTGCCCGAAGAGATGCGTTTCGATACCGCGCGCCTCGTCGTTGAAGCAGGGAAACCGTTCGAAATCATTTTCGAAAATATTGATGGCCTTCCCCATAATCTAGTCGTGGTTAAACCCGGCACCCGCGAACGCGTCGGGCTAGCGGCGATGACGCTACTGCCAGAGCAACTGGATTGGAATGGCCGAGCCTACGTTCCCAATTCCTCCGACGTAATCGCGGCCACCAAAATCCTCGAGACGGATCAACTGGCGACGCTTAAAATTTCGGAGTTAACGAGCGAAGGAATCTACGAATTCGTCTGCACCTTTCCCGGCCATTGGGCGATGATGTATGGCCAATTGGTTGTAACTAAAAATGTTTCCGCCTATCTCAAGGATAACCCCTTGCCGCCCAAACAGCCGTTGGTGACAACGATCGAACTTTGCGATCCCCGCATTAATCAAGCGCTGGCGAGCACATCCGGCAACTCGCGCCTCGCCCCATGATCACTTCTGCAGCATTTCGATCAGCCTGCTTTTCCCCCACCCACCCAAGCCTTACCGCGGCCGCCGCCCTGTCGCGGACTTGGTTTCTGCTCAGTTGCGCCGCGCTGACGCTCTCCGCTGAACCAATCCCCAACGCAAAACCGAGCGATCTACCTGAGGCCAGTACTCCCGCCGCCTTGCAAGTGGCGCCAGGCTTCAAGGTGGACTTGCTCTACAGTGTGCCTAAAGCAGAACAAGGCTCTTGGGTCAGTATCGCCCTGGATCCCCAAGGCCGGCTCCTCACGGCCGACCAATACGGTAGCCTCTACCGGATCAGCTTGCCGCCGATTAACACGGCGATGAGCACTCAGGTGGAACGGCTCAAAATTGCCTTACCGGCCGTCCCGCTGACAACTGATTCGGAGACGACTCCGAAGCGCATGCAGGATGCAGAGGGAGGTACGCCCGCCGTCGGAGCGCATGGCCTACTTTACGCTTTTGACAGTCTCTACGTCATGGTCGGTGAGGCTCCCAATAAACGCGGCCTGTGGCGACTGCGCGACACGAACGGCGACGATCAATTTGATGAACTGAAGTATCTCCGCACGATGAAAGGAGGCGGCGAACATGGCCCGCATTCACTCGCGCTGTCGCCGGATGGAAAATCTATCTACTTCGCCAACGGCAACCACACCGACTTACCCGTGAATATGGAAAAATCTCGCGCGGTCCGCTGGGATGAAGACCAACTCCTGCCCCGCATGTGGGATGCCCGCGGCCATGCCAAAAATAAATATGCGCCGGGCGGTTATATCGGCCGGACTGATCCCGAGGGTAAATCGGTGGAGCTTTTTGCGCTCGGCTTTCGCAACCAGTTCGATCTGTCCTTCGACCAAAATGGTGAGCTCTTCACTTACGATTCCGACATGGAATGGGATCAAGGTGCGCCGTGGTATATGCCCACCCGAATCAATCACGTGGTGGACGCCGGTGATTACGGCTGGCGCAGTGGTGCCGGTCGCTGGCCGGCCTACTATAGCGACAGCTTACCGGCATCCCTCGATATCGGTCCAGGTTGCCCCACGGGCACCGTCTTTGGCACGGGCGCAAAATTCCCTGCCACTTATCAAACGGCCCTCTTCGCCTGCGACTGGACCTACGGCACTTTGTACGCCATCCACCTCGCGCCTGATGGCGCCACCTTTCGCGGAACCAAGGAAGAATTCATTTCCGGCAAACCTCTTCCCCTGACTGATCTCGTCGTTAACCCTCATGACGGCGCGCTCTATTTCATCGTTGGCGGCCGGAAGACCCAATCGGCGCTTTATCGCGTGACCTACATAGGCACGGACAGCACCCAGCCCGCTGCACCGCCAGCGCCCACTCCAGAAGCGATACTTCGCCATTCGCTCGAAGCGCTGCATGTTGAGGGAGTTGGTCCAGAGGCCATCGATACCATTTGGCCACACCTTGGGCATTCCGATCGTTTTGTTCGTTTCGCCGCCCGCGCCGCCCTGGAGCGGCAACTCCCGCAAAATTGGGCGAAGCGCGCTTTACAGGAAAAAAATCCCTCAACCGCCCTCGAGGCTCTAACCGCCCTCGCCCGGGTTGGCGAACGTTCCTATCAGGCACGGCTGATCGACGCTCTCATTAAATTCGACTTCGTCCAGCAACCCACCGAGTTCCGCTTTCGCCTCCTGCGCGCTTGGCAACTCGCGTTCACCCGTATGGGAAAACCGGAGGCCGTCACTTGCGCCCGCCTCTTAAAAAAACTGGATCCACTTTTTCCGCAATCCGACGCCTTGCTCAACCGCGAACTTTTGGCGCTCCTAGTTTATCTTGATTCACCGACGATCGTGGAACGAGCAGTTCCCCTTCTCACCGTAGCAGAACCCCGCGGAACCTCCGCCGAAGAACTCGCGAGTCACGCGCTCCTCGCACGTAACGATGGTTACGGCCAGACCGTAGCCAATGTAGCCGCCAGCCGACCGGATCGGCAGCAAATCGCTATCGCCTACACTCTGCGCAACGCCACGGTCGGCTGGACCCCGGAACTGCGCAGAAAATTTTTCTCCTGGTTCCCCCGTACCCATCATTGGATGGGAGGCGCCAGCTTCACTGGATTTTTAAAAAATATTCGAAATGAATCTCTCGCCAAAGTTCCTGACCTAGCCGAACGCACCGCGCTCGATGAACTTTCCAATGCCCCCGTGCATGCGATCGTCACGGGAGCAGTAATTCCGCGTGGTCCCGGTCGGGCCTACACCCTGAAAGACACGCTGCCACTCTTTCCCGCGAAGCTCACCGGCCGTGATTTTGCCCAAGGCAAAGCCATGTTTACCGCCACCGCGTGCACGGCTTGCCATCGCTTCAACGGTGAAGGCATCGGCATTGCCCCCGATATTTCCGACGCCGGCCGGCGCTACAGCGTGCGTGATTTGCTGGAAAACATCATCGAGCCTTCCCTCGTGATCAGCGATCAATACGGTAGCGAGGAATTCACCATGCCCGAGGGCAACTCCATCGTCGGTCGCGTGCTCGGCGAAGAGGATGGCTGGATTAAAGTAATGACTAATCCGTTTGCGCCTGATGAGGCCATGGGCGTGGAAATCGCCAAGATCATCGAACGCAAACCTTACCCCGTTTCGATGATGCCACCCGGGCTCATCAACGCCCTCAATCCCGATGAGCTGAAAGACCTGCTCGCTTATATTCTTTCCGGCGGCAATCCCGCCGATCCGATGTTTGCCCCGCAGCCCTGATAATCGGCATGCCGTCCTCCGCCGCTTTATGATCAGGTAATTTTTAACTGCTAGTATCTGGATGCCGCTATTTTTATGAAATCCACTCTTCGCCTTATTGCTCCGTACCTCGCCCTTAGTTGTTTAGCCACCTTAGCGCCAGCCGCCGAACCTGGATTCCGGTCACTTTTCAACGGCGTCGATCTCGCGGGTTGGTCTGGTAATAGTAATTTCTGGTCCGTCCGCGATGGGGCCATTACCGGACGCAGCACGGTCGAAACTCCGCTCAAAGGAAATACTTTTATAGTTTGGCAAGGTGGTCAGGTCACCAATTTCGAATTGCACGCAAAATTTACGTTAGTCGCTAACAACGATAAAAATTTCGCCAACTCCGGCGTGCAATACCGCAGCCGCCTCATCGATCCAGCCCACTGGGTCGTCGGCGGCTACCAAGCCGATATGGATGCAGGCAATACTTACACCGGGATGCTCTATGAAGAGAAAGGCCGGGGCATTCTCGTCCAACCAGGCGAGCGAATCCGCATTGGCGAGTTCGGTCCTACCGGGAAACCCCAACTCTCACCGATTGGCGTTCGTCTCGCGCCTACTGAAATAAAAGCAGCCATTCATGCGGGTGAGTGGAACGACCTCGTCATTATCGCCGAAGGCAACCACCTCCGTCATTTTGTAAATGGGAAGCTCACGGCCGAAGCCATCGACACTGATAGCACCAAAAGTGCTAGCTCTGGTTTGCTCGCGCTCCAGCTTCACGCGGGCTTGCCGATGACCGTACAATTTAAGGATATTTCGCTCAAGACTCTCTCCCCATAAGTTAAAACAGTTTAGGCGGCCTCACGCGGTTGCGCGGCTCCTCTCCCCATGCGCTCTCTTATTAAATTACTCTTAGCCGCAACGGCTTTAGCTCTCATTGGCCTGTTGGCCTTCAGTTTCTATGAACGATCAGCCCCTTTCGAGCTGCACGAGGGCGAGCGCGTCGTTTTCTTGGGCGATACCTTAATCGAACGCGCCCAGTATCATGGCTGGATTGAGCTGATGCTCACGACGCGCTTTGCCGATCGTAACATTACCTTTCGCAACCTCGGCTGGAGCGCTGACACGCCTGATGGCGATTCTCGTCTAGGGTTAAGCCTGCTGCAAGCGGGCCATGAGCCTGCGGGCGAAAGTTGGCAGCAACTGGTTAAGCAGCTTGAAGCAGCGAAACCCAATGTCGTTTTTCTCGGCTACGGCATGGCGAGCTCCTTCGCCGGGGAAGCGGGTTTGAAGGATTTCAAAAAAAACTATACCCGACTGCTTGAGGTCATCCAACGCGTCTCACCGACCGTGCGATTCGTCCTGCTCGGACCCGTTCCCCATGAATCACTCGGCGCGCCTTGGGGCGACGCGGCCAAACATAATGAGCAACTGAGGCTTTATACTGAGGCGATCGGTGAAATTGCCCAATCGCAGCACGCGCCTGCCCCGTCTCTTTTCTACGCGCCGACTAAAAAAACAACCCCCGCCGTATTTATTCCGCTCACTAACCTTCAGGCCAGCTCGTCGACGACTAAGCTGACCGACAACGGCATTCACCTCAATGATCAGGGTTATCGCGCACTGGCTGAATTAATCGAGCAGCAGCTTTTCGCGAGCCCCGGCGCTTGGCGCACCAGTCCCCAGACCGAAAACCTCCGCCAAGCTATCTTACGCAAAGACGAATGGTATTTCCATCGGTCCCGACCAGGCAATATGGCCTACATCTTCGGCTTTCGAAAAAAGGAACAAGGCGCCAACGCGGTAGAGATTCCCAAATTTGATGAAAACATTTTAGCGGAAGAAATCCGCATCGCGAAACTCCGCCCGCTTCAACGAGTCGAGGTCCCCGTCATTCCGCGTCGTGAAGGGAATATAATTTCAAACCGCGTGACCCAAGCCCACCCCCAATTCGAGGTCGCCGAGGGCCTCGAAGTCACGCTTTGGGCCGAGAATCCTCTGCTCGATAAACCGATCCATATGAATTTCGACCCCCGCGGGCGGCTGTGGGTCGCCTGCTCGCCCGTCTACCCCCAAATCGAACCCGGCCAAGCGCCCACCGATAAAATCGTTATCCTCGAGGACAGCACTGGTCAGGGTCGCGCCGATAAAGTTACCCTCTTCGCTCAGGACCTCCTCATACCGACCGGCCTGGAGCCCGGCAACGGCGGCGTCTATGTGGCCCAAAGCACTGATCTGCTTTTTCTTAAAGATACGGATGGTGACGGCAAAGCTGACGAACGACGGGTCGTGCTCAGTGGATTTGGTACCGAAGATTCTCATCAAAATCTCCACACGCTGCACTGGGGTCCCGATGGGCGCCTTTACATGAATCAGTCCGTGTACACGCGAACCAACACCGAAACGCCCTCCGGCATTGTACGCCTCAACGCGGGTGGTGTTTTCCGCTTTGATCCCCGCGATCAAAAAATGGAAATCGTCTACCGCGGCTGGGTTAATTCATGGGGTCACCAATTTGATCGCTACGGCCAATCCTTCTTCACCGATGGAGCGGGGAGTTTTGGCATCAGCTGGGGCGTTCCCGGGGCCACCTATTTCACCCTCGGCCCGGCTCGCCGGGTGCTGCAGAGCGTCAGCGTAGGCAGCTATTCCAAATTTTGCGGACTCGAGATTGTGCACAGCGCCCAATTTCCTAGCGACTGGCAAGGCGACCTCATCACGAATGATTTTCGGGCCAACCGCGTCGTCCGCTTTAAAATCTCCGATCAAGGCGCCGGCTATGTAACTCAGCAGATGCCTGATATCTTGCGCACCACGGCTGATTCATTTCGGCCCATCGATGTAAAACTCGGACCTGACGGCGCGCTCTATATCGCAGACTGGAGCAATCCGATTATTCAACACGGCGAGGTCGACTTCCGTGATCCCCGGCGGGACAAAGTCCACGGTCGCATTTGGCGCGTAACCGCCAAGGGCCGGGCAGCTCTCCCCATAACTGATTTCACCCAGCTGACCGTGCCCGCCCTGCTTGATCAGCTGCTCTCCCCCAATAATTACCATCTGGCCAGTGCACGCCGTGTGCTTATTGAGCGTGGTGCTGAAAGCGTATTACCTGAACTCGCCCGCTGGACGCTGACTCATGCCACCGAGCCCGCGTTGCTCCAAGCGCTCTGGCTGTACCAAAGCTTCAATCAGCCACCGCAAAATATATTTACCACGTTATTGTCGGCCCATGATCCCGGTATCCGAGCGGCGGCGGTTCGGGCCCTACCGCCAGAAATGCCGAACGCCCTGGCGCAACTGACTCAGCTCGTTGCCGATCAAAATCCTCGCGTTCGTTTAGAAGCCGTCCGCGCCTTAGGAAAAATCTCCTCGGTCGCCGCCATGGATCAGGCCCTCACGGTACTGAATTATCCCATGGATGTTTTTATCGACCATGCCCTGTGGCTAACCGTCAATGAACTAGCCGATCCTTGGCTAGCGGCGGTGAAATCAGGAAATTGGAAAATCGCCGGCCGCGAACATTATTTAAGCTTTGCGCTCAAGGCGCTAGCGCCAGCGCGCGCGGCGGAAGTGCTTGGACCGCTCCTCGCGCGCCAACCAATTTCCGCCGATGGTTCGGGCCCGTGGATTGAACTGATCGGCTCAGCCGGCGAGATGGCTGAACTGCAGCAACTACTCGTCCAAATTAATGCGGGTGGCTTCACTGATGCCGCCACGATTCAAGCACTCGCGGCCCTCAATCAAGCCGCCCGTTTAAGAAAAAAAATCCCGGCCGGAGAACTCACCCTCGCCCCGGCATTACTCCAGTCAGACCATGAGCTCATTCGAATTAATGCCGCTCAACTTATCGGGATATGGAAACTCTCGGCTTTTAACCCCACTTTACTTGAAATCGCCGGCCGCGCGACCACCTCACCCGCCGAACGCACCGGCGCCTTGACCGCGTTGCAGGAAATCGGCGGAGAGCAAGTCACGACGGGTCTGAAGCACCTGATCGGACAAGCCGCCTCCCCCGCGATTCGGCGCGAAGCGGTGGTGACACTCGCTCTCTTAAATTTACCCGCGGCGCTACCTGAGATCCTCGCCGTACTGCAAAAGGCCACCGCACCCATGGAAGCGCAACTCCTCTGGCGCGGTTTACTTGGGATCAATGGCGCCGGTAATTTACTCGCTCAAGAGCTACCCAAAACAACGTTATCCGTCGAAGCCGCGCGGGAGGGTTTGCGCTTTGCGCGGGAAGGCAATCAGCACCCCGCCCTCGTCCAAGCGTTAACTCAAATCGCCGGACTCACCGTCTCCACCGTTTCCCTGACGTCCGCTGAACTGCAAACTCTCGCCACTACGGCGCTCGCCCATGGCGACGCGGTCCGTGGCGAACAGATCTACCGGCGCGCGGATCTCGCCTGCAGCGCCTGCCACGCCATCGGCGGCGTGGGCGGCAAGATCGGCCCCGATCTCACCAGTATTGGCGCCAGCGCCCCCACCGACTATTTATGGGAATCACTGCTCTATCCAAATTCTAAGATCAAAGAAGGCTATCACGCAGTCGCGATCACCACCCAGAACCAGCAAATCGTAAGCGGAATTATTATCAAAGAAAGCGACCGTGAACTCGTCATTCGCAATATCGCAAACCAAGAAATCTCCCTTCCGGCCCAAGATATTACTAGTCGAGTAGCGGTGGGCTCGCTGATGCCAGCGGGCTTGCTCGACTCGTTACTTCCAGACGAACGACTAGACCTCATCAAATTCCTCGCCCAACTCGGGAAGCCCGGGAATTACGATGCCGCCAAACGCGATGTCGCCCGTTTCTGGCGCCTCTATCAGGCGACCTGGAAAAATAGTCATCTCGGGGTCGACCGCGTGGCGAAGGGCGACTTTACCCTGCCCGATTGGGTCCCCACTAACTCGCTGGTCAATGGCACCCTACCGAGCGAGGTACTCGCAACCGTTTATCTTAAGCATGAGCAAGCCCGCGGCCTCTTCGCTGCCACGCGCTTCCAAACACTTAAACAGGGCGCCACAACCTTCACGCTCGGCGGCGCGGTTGATAGTATCTGGCTTAATGGTCAGACGATTAAGCCCGGCGCTCAATTCACTATCGAAACGAACGTAGGGGTAAATACTTTGGTGTTCCGCTTTCCGGCTTCAGTGTATCCGGCCGCGATTAAACTCAGCTCACCCGACGTAATTTTCTTGGCCGATTAAACGCGTAGCTACTGAGCTTCAGCTTGAGCGACAATATCCATCCCGACTAATTTGCTCCAAGCCCCGAGCAATTGGCGGGTCACCGGCCCCACCGTACCATTGCCAATAGTCAGGCCATTGAAACGCGTGGCCGGCATGATGCAGTACGGGGTACTCGTGAAAAACACCTCATCGGCAGTCGCCAAATCATAAGGCTGCAAGCAGCATTCCGAGATAGGGAGCTGCAGGGAACGCGCTAATTCTAAGACGGTCTGGCGGCTAATCCCCGCCAAACAATTATCCGCCGTCGGCGTACGCAATTGACCATCGGTAACGGCAAAAATATTTCCGCCTTTATTTTCTGAAACGTGACCGTGGATATCGAGAATGACCACTTGCGCCTCCGGATCCACCAAGCGCGCCTCTTGATCAACCAGCGTATAGGAAAGCCGGCTGCGGTTTTTAATCCGGGCATCCAAAGATTGGGCCGGAATCGCTCGACTAAAGGAGGTCACCGCGTGACAGCCTTGGGTGTAATATTTTTTCCACCCGCGCAAATCCATCGGACTATTAAAAATCATGATCGTCGCCGGGTTTTTCTGCGCGGGATTAGGTCCGGGCTTGCTTAAGCCCCGCGAGATATTGTGTACGATCCAGTAATCATCGGCGGGCCCGAGCAGAGGCTGATTGATCGCCAATAGTTTTAGGGTCACGGCTCGCATTTCGGCTTGGGTGACACCAGGATCAATGCGGCAGACCTTTAATGACTGATAGAGCCGCTTCAGGTGATCATCTAAACGAAACGGCTGATGCCGAAAGGTGCGGGTAGATTCAGTGACGCAATCCCCCAGCATGATGGCGCTATCGAAAATTGAAATCTTGGCGTCGGCTTCGCGCACCCATTCACCGGAAAGATAAACCTGACGTTCGGCGGTCGCATTCATTTTTTAAAAAGCGTTAAACTACGGGGGTAAGTTCGCATCAGGGCGGCACCGTCACGGCAACGCAATCGCGGAAACATGTCACACGTCATGACCAGCCGCCAAGTTCGCGGGCATAAAAAAACGCCGCGGAATAATCCGCGGCGTTGGGTCATTAATTAATAACGATAATGCTCGGGCTTGTAAGGTCCCTCCAAGGGAACGCCGAGATACTCCGCTTGCTCCTTGGAGAGCTTGGTGAGTTTCGCCCCAATTTTATCGAGATGCAACCGGGCGACCTCCTCGTCGAGATACTTCGGCAGGCGGTACACGCCGGCCTTGTAAGTGTCTTTATTCTTCCAGAGATCGAGCTGCGCGAGCGTTTGGTTGGTGAAGCTCGCTGACATCACGAAGGACGGATGCCCGGTCGCGCAGCCGAGATTCACTAAACGACCCTCGGCTAACATATAAATACTGTTACCGGTCGGGAAGGTATAGAGATCGTATTGCGGCTTAATGGTCGTGCGTTTCGCATCCGAAGTGTTCAGCCGATCAATTTGAATTTCGTTATCGAAATGACCAATGTTACAAACGATGGCTTGATCCTTCATCTTCCGCATGTGCTCGAGCGTGATGATGTCCTTGTTCCCCGTGGTCGTGACGTAAATATCCGCCGTGCCGAGGGTGGATTCCAAGGTGTTGACCTCGAAGCCTTCCATCGCGGCCTGCAGAGCATTGATGGGATCAATTTCAGTGACGATCACGCGGGCGCCGAAGCCCTTCAGGGAAAAGGCCGAGCCCTTGCCCACGTCGCCGTAACCGCAAACACAAGCGACCTTGCCGGCGATCATGACATCCGTTGCGCGCTTGAGGCCGTCACCCAGCGATTCGCGGCAGCCGTAAAGATTATCAAATTTCGATTTGGTGACCGAGTCGTTCACGTTAATGGCCGGCACGCGAAGCTTACCCTTCTCCATCATCTGGTAGAGGCGGTGAACCCCCGTCGTGGTTTCCTCAGAAACGCCGCGCCACTCCTTGGCCATGGTGGTCCAGCGGAGGGGATCTTCTTTATGCACCCGCTTGAGCACATTTTTAATGACCTGCTCTTCGTGTGAACCGGAAGTGGTATTGACCCAATCGCTCCCCTCTTCGAGTTCGCAGCCTTTGTGAATCAGCAAGGTAACGTCGCCACCATCATCCACCACGAGCTGGGGGCCTTTCCCACCAGGGAAGACAATGGCGCGGAGCGTCAGATCCCAGTACTCTTCGAGCGTTTCACCCTTCCAGGCGAAAACTGGCGTGCCCGTCTGCGCGATCGCGGCGGCCGCATGATCTTGGGTGGAAAAAATATTACACGAAGCCCAACGCACATCGGCGCCAAGTTCTTTCAGGGTTTCAATGAGGACAGCCGTCTGGATCGTCATGTGCAACGAACCCGTGATCCGAACGCCTTGCAGCGGTTTAGCGGGTCCAAATTTTTTGCGACAGGAAATCAAGCCCGGCATTTCATGCTCGGCCACCGAGATTTCTTTGCGCCCCCAATCGGCGAGGGTAATGTCTTTGACGTGAAAATCGAGAGCGGGACGCGTGGTAGTAGTAGGCATAAAGATAATCGTTAAAAGGTTAACGGAGGACAGCGCGCAGGGCGGCGACTTTGTTGGTTTGTTCCCACGGCAGACCCGCCTTGCCGAAGTGACCGTAATTAGTCGTCTGCCGATAAATCGGCCGGAGCAGGTTCAGCTGCTGAATAATTTCCGCTGGCTTGAAGCCGAAAATCTTCGTGACGGCCCGCGCAATTTTCTCGTCCGAGACTTTGCCCGTACCCATCGTGTCAACGTAGACACTCACCGGATCAGGATAGCCAATGGCGTAGGCGACTTGTAGTTCAGCGAGGTCGGCGAGGCCCGCGGCCACAATATTCTTGGCGACCCAACGGCACATATAGGCCGCCGAGCGATCGACCTTCGAGGGATCCTTGCCGGAGAAAGCACCGCCCCCATGGCGGCCCCAACCACCGTAGGTATCGACGATGATTTTGCGACCAGTCAGACCGGAGTCACCCTGCGGCCCACCGACCACAAAGCGACCGGTAGGATTAATCAAAAATTGAGTCTTCTTGGTGAGTAACCGAGCGGGAATTACCTTTTTGACCACCTCGTCAATTAGGTAGCTTTCAATTTTGCTATGCGAAACATCCGCCGTGTGCTGCGTGGAGATCACGACGTTCTCAACCGCGACCGGCTTATCATTTTCGTAGCGAATTGAAACCTGCGACTTCGCATCAGGGCGCAACCAGTCAACTTTGCCGCTTTTGCGAATCTGCGTGAGCTTGCGACCCAAGCGATGGGCAAACATCACTGGCGTCGGCATCAACTCAGGGGTCTCGGTGCAGGCATAGCCAAACATCAGACCTTGATCGCCCGCGCCTTGCTCGGCGGTTTTCTTGCCTTTCGCCTTCTTGGCGTCGACACCCTGAGAAATATCGGGGGACTGACGGGTGAGGTAGTTATTGATGAAAACGGTATCCGCGTGGAACACATCGTCGCTATTGACGTAGCCGATATCGCGAATCGCGGCCCGAACGATCGCTTCATAATTAAGCTGAGCCTTGGTCGTGATCTCACCGGCCAAGATGACCATATTTGATTTAACCATCGTTTCACACGCGACGCGACTGGTGCGGTCCTGCGCCAAGCAAGCGTCCAGGACGCTATCGGAAATAAGGTCAGCCACTTTGTCGGGATGACCTTCGCCTACTGATTCAGATGAAAATACGAATGTGTTTGCCATAGAGGTAGCCGCCAAAAAAAGCCGCCGCGGTCTGCACTGCAAGTAGAATATCAACGTATCTGGATTATATGATATGTATGTAAATAGTGGGAAAAATCGCGCTAACCGACCGGCTCCAGCTGCCTTGGGCAAAACCACTGGCGGAAAAAATTCAACGACCGGTCAATTGCGCCGATAGCAAGTAACACCTATGCCAGACCATTCCGCCATCGACCAGCGAGCCATTGCGGCGCTGCAAGAATTAAGTACGGCCGGCAGTGATGATTTTTTACGGGAAATCATTACCCTCTACCTCCAAGACACTCCGCTTCTCTTGGCCCAACTGGAGCAAGCCTTAGCCGCTGGCGATGGGCTGACCGTGAGCCGGCTTGCCCACTCGATTAAGGGGAGCTCCGGTAATTTTGGGGCCACCCAGCTTGCCCAGCTAGCGCACGAGCTGGAGTTAGCCGCGCCCTTAGGTGGTGCCACGGTAGCTAACGTCAAAGCACTGCTAGCGGAATATGGGCGCGTGGCCGAAGCTTTGACGGCCAGCATCACCAGCCACTAGTTTTTAGCTTTTCTAGCTAATTATGGATCTGCGCTGCCCGCCTTTTCTCCCGGCGGTCGCCAAGGACCGATGCAGCTAGAGATAATATGCCTTAACTTTGGCTGAGACGGGCAAACTCGCCCGCTCCATCACCTGCAGAAAATCTTCCCAGATGGCCCGTTTTGACCGCTTGCTATTGTCGCGCAAAATATAGGACGGATGATACGTGACCATCACCGGAATGCCGGCGAATTCATGCCAGCGTCCTTTAACTTCGCCCAAAGTTTTAAAACTGCTAGCGCCCAATAAGCCACCCGCGGCCGTTTTGCCCAGAGCCACAATCATCCGAGGCTGCACAATCTCGAGCTGGGCTCTTAAATAGGGCAGACCGTAATGCAGTTCTTCGGTCGTCGGCGTCCGATTATCGGTGGCACCAAGACTGGCGCCGGCCGGAACGGCTGGCCGCCAATTCATGATATAGCTGAGATAGACCTCCTCCCGTTTCAAGCCCATCCCCTGAATCATTTTAGTGAGCAACTGACCAGAAGGCCCGACAAAGGGCTCGCCCGCACTTGCCTCTTCCGGCCCCGGCGCCTCCGCGCAAAAAAAGATGGAGGCATTAAGATCGCCCACCCCAAAAACTATTTTTCCCTCAGAAGATAGCTGGGCTCGCCCCACCGGATCATGCAAAATGAGTTCACGTAGCGCCGTCCACCGCGTGGCCTTATCCCCCGCGGGCAACTGAATCGGTGGTGGCATTTGCAAGATTTTTACGGGGGCAATCGGAGCAGATGGTCGTAACTCATTTCTCCGATCAACGGCGGCCATCGGCGGCACCGCCGCAACCGCGGCGACGGTCTCCCCGCCCCCCTGATTGGCCCGAACCGCGGCTTGCAACTGGGCTAAACTCTCCAGCGCCACGGGCACCGTCCGTTGACCGCTCGCCTTCAGGCGACGGAGTTCATCATTGAGCGCTAAGAGTTGATCGCGGGGAGTCACGGCTGAATTAAACCGCGCGCGGTGCGGTCAGTTTTTCCACGTACTTGGCCAAAAGATCGAATTCCAAATTAACCGCGTCCCCTATTTTTTTATGCTTAATATTAGTCGCGGCAAGCGTGGTGGGTATTAACCACACGGCAAAAGCATCCGACGTTACCTCCGCGACCGTCAGCGAAATTCCGTCAATCGCGACGGAACCTTTGACGACCAAATAGCGGTCAAAGCCTACGGGTATAGTTACGCGCAAATAATAATCCGAGCCGCGCGACTCGAGCACCGCAATGCGCCCCAGCCCATCAATATGACCGGTCACAAAATGCCCGCCCAGGCGACTGGTCGGCCGCAAACTCAACTCAAGATTCACGGCCGCCCCGGACTGAAGTTCAGCAAAATTGGTCAGCCGCCGCGTCTCGGCGAGCACGTCAAACCACAACTGGCCCGCCGCAAATCGCGTTACGGTCAGGCAGCACCCGTTGACCGCGACGCTATCCCCGAGGGCGACCTGCGCGGAAGTTTTAACCGCCGCGACCTGCAGCTTCCAAGCATCCGTCCCGAGGGTGAAAGTCCCCACCTGACCGACTTCTTCAATGATTCCGGTAAACATAAGAATTTAATTAACCCCAACCCGTCCCTCGGAGCAAGCTGGCGCATCATTTTGAGGCAAGGCACTCATGATTAATTAAGTTTAACGCGCAGCACGGAAGTTTCGCCGGCGCGGCTGACAAGCAAAATGAATTCGGCGCGGTTTTTTTCCGCTTCGATACTTCTAAGCTTAGCCACGGCTTGCGCATAACTCTTGATTTCATCCCCATCGATCTCGCGGATCCAATCGTCAGGGCGCAAACCGACAGTGGCTACTTGGCTTCCCGGTTTCACAAAATGCACGACCACCCCCTGTGCCTCCGTGGGTTTAGTGCGCTGCAGGATACTGTCCGCGATGAGAAATTCTCGAATCGTAAAGCCCAACCGCTCAAAATAATGACGATCGGCCTCGCGGCTCAGCTTAGGCTCTTCGCCTAAATGAACCGTGATCGCCTGGTGCTGCGTCCCGCGCCAGACGTTTAAAATAATCGCATCGCCGGGCTGCCGCTGCAGTATCGCCTGACTAAAGTAACCCACGACGACGCGATCGGGTTTAAGGCGTGGCAACGGTTGGCCATCGATCGCGAGGACGATATCACGTTCTTGCAGGCCCGCGCGCGCGGCGGGACTGCCCGCCAGAATATCGCTCACGACAACTCCCGATTTATTTTCAAGCTGAAGCAGCTTGGCGACTTCAGGATCCATCGCCTGCAGACCATAAACGCCGAGCCAAGCAATGGGGCGGCCCGTGATCGAACGCGGGACTCGGCCAAGATGGGGCAAAACTTCCGCCGCCAGGAGGACAACGCTGCTTTCCTCAACATTGATCAGCAAAATCGGATTGCCGTGCTGATTGCGGGAAAAGAGTAAGTAGTTTTGGCCAAAGGAAGTTTGGGCTAAACCCGCAAATCGCCCAGCCTGATCAAATACTGGCAGACCTGGACCCGCGACCTCGGTGCCGAGAATCGCGGTTTTCTGCGGCAGCTTCATGACCGTGGCAACCCGCGCGCTTAAAAAATAAGGTAAAAAATCCTCATCCTTATTCCGTAGCCCAATGCCCCACAACTCATCGCTCATCGCCGGATCAGTTGTCACCGCGGGAAAATGCGTGATGGGCACTAAGGCCGGTCGGAGCTTAGCTTCAACGCGCAAATAATGCCAACCGGTGAAAGCATCTTGCCCCAAATATTCCGCCTGCGCGGCCTCCGTGCTACCCGGGCGGTAAACTTTAAAATCCTTGAGTTGATCAGGCGCAACGTTGGGCAAAATCGCCGCCGCGGGCACGATGATCGTGCCCTGCCCATCGATGACCGTGCCTAAAACGAACACCGGCTGGCGTTCGATTTCTGACTGCACAAAAAATTCTACGGCGACCACTGCTTTGATTCGCTCGTTAAAAAGTTCAGAGAGGCCCGCGCCGCTGAGCGGCAAAGCCATGACCCAAGTCTGCAGAAATAAATGCCGCCAGAATCTCATGGCTTAATCACGTAGAGCGAAATCTGCCGATTGCGCTGTGCCTCGATGAGCTGCGGGCTTGGTTTAGTTTCATAACGCGCATAAATCGCTTTGAGTTGCCCCAGCTCGGCTACGGGCGCGGTGCCAATTTTAGTGATAATGTCCCCCCGCGCGAGCCCCGCCTCCGCGGCCGGATAACCAGGCTGCACCCCGAGCACCACCACCCCGGATTCGTCAGTTAACTGATTCTCGCGAGCAAAGGCGCGCGTCACCTTGCGCACACTCAGGCCCCACTGCTCAAAAGCCCATTCCTCGCCCACGCGGCTCTCGAGCTTTTCCGTCACCATGGTTAAGGCGAGCAGCTGCGCCCCGCGTTTGACCGTCAACACAACCGCCGTACCGACCGGCAGGCTGGCGATAGTTTGCTGGATTGGCGGAAGCTGTTCTGGGAAACGCCCGTCAAGTTTTTGCCCATTAAGCGCCAAAACGACATCACCCGCGCGTAGACCAGCCCGCGCCGCGGGTGACCCCGGATCCACGCCGTTAATTAACAGCCCATTATTGGCGGCGAGCGCGTAAAATTTCTCCAAATCCTGCAAGACCCCAGGCACGAGACCCAAGTAACTACGGATGATCCCGCCCTCGCGCGCTAACGACTCGGCAACGCGCCGCGCCACATTGGCGGGAATGGCGAAACCCAAATTTTCCGCTCCAATGTAAGCCCGAGAATTAATGCCCACCAATTTACCATTTTCTGTGACGAGTGGGCCGCCGCTGTTGCCAGGATTGATGGCGGCATCCGTCTGCAGCCAATTATTAAAGAGCCCCGTCTCGTAACCGCGCACGCCGCGGGTGTCGGAAAAGGGCCGATTCGTGTTCGAAATAATTCCTCGGGTCAGGGTGCGCTCTAGACCGTAAGGCGTGCCCACCGCATACACGGTCTGGCCCGCGTAAAGCTCACTCGAGTCACCAAATTCTGCGGCTTTAAATTTTATTTTGCGGCGCTGCATTTCCTCAAGATCAAGGCGCAAGACGGCTAAATCAGTCCAATGATCCCAGCCCACCAGCTTAGCGCTCACCCGCTCCAGGTTAGCTAAAGTCACGGAGATCGTCACCGCTTGCGGACTCGCGACGTGCGCGTTGGTTAAAATGAGTCCATCCGCCGAAATAATGACCCCCGAGCCAATGCCCCCCGTGAAGCGCTTGGACCCCGCTTCAAATTCGATCTCACTGACATCGATGCGCACGACCGCCTCGAGCAAGCGATTAAAACCGCGACTCATGGCCGCCGAGGCCACGACTGAAAGCAGGAGAAAAGCGGTCGCTCCCGTCAGTAGACGGCGGATGGTTGACGGTGCTAAGGAATCTCTCAATGTGCGGATTCTATTCAATGGCTACTAATTGCAAAGACTACGACTTTCTCCAGATCGAGCCCCATTGGCAATCTTTCTGGGATCAAACCAAAGCTTTTCGGGCCCCCCAGCCTTCGCCGCTGCCGAAATACTACATCCTCGACATGTTTCCCTACCCCTCGGGGGCGGGTTTACATATTGGCCATCCGGAAGGCTACACCGCCACCGATATTCTCGCCCGCTATAAACGCGCCCGTGGCTTCAATGTTCTCCACCCCATCGGCTGGGATGCCTTTGGCCTGCCCGCCGAACAACATGCCGTTAAAACTGGCACGCATCCCGCCAGCAATACCCAAAACAATATCACCAATTTTCGGCGCCAAATTAAGGCCTTGGGATTTTCTTATGACTGGGAGCGTGAAGTCGACACCACCGATCCGAAATATTTTCGTTGGACGCAGTGGATTTTTTTACAGCTCTTCAAGAAAGGTCTCGCGTACGTCGATGAACGCCCCGTGTGGTGGTGCCCTGAATTGCGCACCGTGTTGGCCAATGAAGAAGTCGTTGACGGCAAATCTGAAGTGGGGAATTTCCCCGTCGAACGGCGCAATCTGCGCCAGTGGGTCTTGCGGATCACGGCTTATGCCGAGCAATTGATCGATGGACTGAAGGACGTCGACTGGCCCGATTCCACCAAACGGATGCAGGAGGCTTGGATTGGTCGCAGCGAAGGCGCCGAAATTTCGTTTGCCCTCGAAACGGCGACCCTCGGGGCGCTAAAAGTTTTTACCACTCGCCCCGATACATTATTTGGCTGCACCTACATGGTCATCGCACCGGAGCATCCCTTGGTCGATGGCTTGACGGCCCCCGCCCAACGCGACGCGGTCAAAGCTTATCGCCTGAAAACCGCCAGCAAAAGTGATCTTGAGCGGACAGATTTAGCCAAAGATAAGAGCGGAATTTTTAGCGGCAGCTATGCGATTAACCCGATCAACCAAGCGCGCGTGCCCATCTGGATCGCGGATTATGTGCTGATGGGTTATGGGACGGGCGCGATCATGGCGGTGCCGGCGCATGATGACCGCGATCATGAGTTCGCCGTTAAATATGCATTGCCGATCATTCGCGTCATTGCGGCCGCAGAGGCCACGGTTGAGCTGCCCTACACGGGCGACGGCTCGCTGATAAATTCGCCAGGCTATGATGGCCTCGCCTGGCCAGAGGCTAAACAAAAAATTACCGCGGCGCTAGCGGCCCGTGGGATTGGCCAGCGCACGATTAATTACAAATTACGCGACTGGCTATTTTCTCGGCAGCGTTATTGGGGCGAACCCTTCCCCATCGCCTGGGTCAGCGCCACCGATTATCAAATCGCCGCTACCACCCGCCGCGATTTACCCACCCAACCGGTCACCTTCCTCGAAGCTGGGGTTGCCCATTATGCGCTGCCCTTGCCCGATGCGGCGCTGCCCTTAACCTTGCCAGAGGTACAGTCCTATCTCCCCAGTGGCACGGGCGAAAGCGCTTTGGCGAATGAAACTGCTTGGCTCGAAATTTGGCTGGAAGTTAACACGGGCGCCAGTGTGCCTGCTACCCAAACGAAGCCCACGAACGGAACTTGGGTGCGCGCGCGGCGCGAAACCAATACCATGCCCCAATGGGCCGGCTCGTGCTGGTATTATTTACGGTACCTCGATCCAAAAAATTCGACAGCCCTTGCGAGCCCAGAGGCTTTGCGCTATTGGGGGACGCCCGATCTTTATGTTGGTGGCGCCGAACACGCCGTCCTGCATCTGCTGTATGCCCGTTTCTGGCACAAAGTTCTCTTCGACTTGGGCGTCGTGCCGGAAAGCGAACCCTTCCAGAAACTTTTCCACCAAGGAATCATTCTCGGCGAGGATGGCGTCAAGATGTCGAAAAGCCGCGGCAATGTAGTTAATCCCGACGACATCATCGCCGCTTACGGTGCCGATTCACTGCGGATGTATCTGATGTTCTTAGGACCGCTCGAAGCGATGAAACCGTGGAATCCCCAAGGCATCGAAGGCGTACATCGATTCCTCCGCAAAGTCTGGCGAGAGTGCCTGAATGAAGAAGGCGGACTCAACCCCCGCCTGAGTTCGACCGCCGCACTGACCCCTGATGCTGAAAAATTACGGCATGAAACGATTAAGAAAGTTGGCGAAGACATCGAGAATCTGCGCTTCAACACCGCAATTTCTCAGATGATGATCCTCTTGAACGCGCTGCAAAAAGAACCGGCTCTGCCCCTCGCGGTGCTGCGGGATGTGCTTCGTTTACTCGCGCCTTTTGCCCCCCATCTCGCGGCAGAACTGTGGGCCCGCCTCGGCGGTACGGAATCCGT
>NEUY01000069.1 GCA_002304425.1 Opitutia bacterium Tous-C10FEB | reverse complement strand
TATCCGGGGGGTAAAATCCGCACACGCGAAAACAGGGGTAAAGGGGCCTCAAAGGAATCTTTTATGACCCCCCACAGAGCCGCGTGGCTTGTCACCCCGTCGTTTTTTTAAACATGGATTTTGAAAACGAGCAAAAAACGCCTGATTCTGAACCGGCTGGTTCGGCGCGCAAGCCAGGGCGACCCAAAAAAGAAAGGCCCGAGCTAGACGTGGAGGGAATCCCCGACGCGAACTTCGCCGAGACGATTGCCAAGCATGAAAGCCTAGTCGTGCTCTCGCGTGAGAAGTACGAACGGCTTCTTAGGTCCGGTGATGCCGAGGCTCGTTACGCGCAGGTCACGTACAACCAGAGTTTGAAGCAGGCCATCGCTTTGCGTGAGGAGCAGGAGCGCCGATCAGTGTTCAGCCGCGAGCAGATTCCTGCGGTCGAAGCGCGTGAAGCGATGCTCCGTCTGGCTGGCCTGATCGTCGAGCGACTAGACGCGCTCGGCTCGGAGTGCGGCGAGAACTGCAACCCGAAGGACCCGATTAAGTCCATCGGCGTCTTGACCGAATGGGCGAGGGAAGCGCGCGAGAAGGTTGCCCGAGTGGCCGGAGTGTTTGAGGAACCGAAGCCATGAACGCCGAGGAACTGTTCCAGGAGGGACTTGCGGTCGTCAGGCCGTCGGCCTTGAGCGACCCGGTCGCATACCTGAAGGAGAACGTTAAGAAGATTCCTGCGGGCGTGTTCGATGGCGGGTACAACCCTAAGCGCTGGCCGTGGATTGCCGAGGCTGTGCGGATTTTCAACGCGCCTACGACTAGCCGAATGTTCATGCCCTGGGCAATCGGCTGCGGGAAGACGCTGACACTGAAACTGATTGCGACTTACCTGATGGCGAACCGCCGGGCGTCGATGGCTATCTACCTCGACTCGCAGGACAAGGCCAAGGGTTTCACCTTGAACGAGCTGCGGCCCTTGTTCGAGCAGGTGGCCGACATCCGTTCCCAGATGAGCGCCGACGATAACGACAAGTCGGGCACGCTACGGTTCGCGGATGGCTGCTTGATTCACAACCGCTCGGCCTCGACCGAGAAGCACCTGCAAAGCCTGCACGTCCGCTACGTCCTTGGATCGGAAATCTGGCAATGGCCTAACGGTGCAATCGCCATGAGCATGAGCCGACTGAAGGCGGCGGCGTTCGCGTCGAAGGCCGTGTACGAGAGTCAGCCAGGGGACATCGAAGGCCAAGGCGCTGAGTTCTGGAAGTTCTACCTGATGACCGACCAGCGTCAATGGATGATGGTCTGCCCATCGTGCAACCACCGGCAACCGTGGCTCTGGGATTACATCCGATTCCCAGAAGGGGCGAAAGGGATTGACGGCTGGGACCTTGAGGCCGTCCAGAACGGCACGACCTACGAGTGCTCCAAGTGCAAGGTCAGGCTTGAGGACAACGACGAGGTGCGGACTACGTGCAACGAGGTCGAGCGCGGCGCTGGGTTTGTAGCTACAGGCCACGCCGAGAAGGCCGGGTACGTTGGTCTGCATGTCAACGCTCTGGCCTCTACGAGCTGGGGGTCTTTGGCCGTGGATACGATCAAGGCGAAACAGGTAGCAGAGCTGGGCGACCTAACACCCCGCAAACTTTTTAAGACTCAGTACCTAGCCCAGCCCTGGAGCGATGACACCGGGGCGATGGTGGTCAGCACCGAGTCTTCGGACTACGCCATGGCAGACCCTTGGGAGGCCGTGGCCTACATCGGCCCACGCGGCCAGATCGTGGACAAGGCCGACGCGCCTGATGGCTCGGTCAAGTTCCTGACGATGGCCGTGGACTGTCAGGGCGACCACCTGTGGGTCGTGCTCAGGCAATGGGCGCGTACCGGGCATAGCCGACTTGTCTGGTTCGGCAAGGTGATGAGCACCGACGGCCTGACTGACTGGAGCGGAGTTGATGCCCTAGTAGCAAAGCATGGGGTCCACCCGCAGCTCGTCATGGTAGACTCTGGTGACGGTAACTCCACGCAGGAGGTCTACAAGCAGTGCGCCTCTCGTGGCTGGCAGTGTGCCAAGGGTTCAGGCCAGGAGTATTTCAACATCAAGACGAAGGCCGGTGACGCGGTGCGTCGGTTCTACAACACACCGACCGCCATCCATGTGCCGGGCGTCCGCAACCCCACGACGCTGGTGGTGTGGTCCAACTTGAGCGGTAAGGATTTATTCTGGGGCACTCGCGCGAGAAAGGTCTTCTCGTTTGCTCGTGATGCCCTGCCCGAATACATAGCCCAACTTGATTCAGAGATCAGGACGAAGGAGGCGGGTAAGCCTATCTGGCGTCTACGCCAAGGGGTTAAGCACAACCACGCCCTAGACTGTGAACTGCTCGGGATGCTCATCGCCGCACGCTGGGGTCTGATCGGCAGGGACGAACCGCAAACCTTACTTGCCCCCCAATAGTTATATGGCCCTAGGCATCTACGTAGGCGTCCCGGAGGATACTTTGTTGCAATACAAAGCCGATGCCCTTGCCGACTTAGGCAAGGCTGTGACCTCGTACTCGGACTCCGGCACGAGCGTTAACAAGCAGTTCGGGATGCCCCCTGCTACCCGCATCCTGGAGATTAACTACGCTTTATCCCGCATCGACAGTTCACGCTATGGCGGTGCTCATACCTCCATTCAGGTTAACTGGGATTCGCGGGTTGACCTCTAATGGCTCCAAAGAAATCCACCTCCAAAGCCAAGGCGGCTAAGAAGCAACCCTCGGCATCTTACTCGCAGTTCGCGAGCACGACCCAGTCTGGCGCTCGCCGGATGCTGTTCATCGGTGGGGTCGCCGATCAGCGCACCGAGGTTAACTCTGCGACGCGGACTGCCATGATGGCGAAGTCCCGCTGGGCTGTCCGTAATAGTCCCATCTACAAGCAGTGCGTGGACGAGGCTGTTTTAATCTCTGTCGGTGACGGCCTCATGGCTCAGTCCCTGGCTAAGAACGCCAAGACCGCTGCGGCCTACGATAAATACTTCCGCGACTGGTCGGTGCGTTGCGACCTGACCCGGCGCTACAACCTCGGCCAGCTTCAGACCATGTGGATGTCTGGGGCGATTATCGACGGTGACTCTTTCGGCATCCTGACTAACGACCCTAAGACCGGGGTTCCAGCCGTTCAAATTCTGGAAGCCCACCGCGTCGGGACTCCTCGCGATGCGTTCAATAACACTAACGTGGACGGTGCGTATCTAGGAACCTACGGAGAAATCACCGGCTGGAATGTCTACGTTGGCGACGCCAGCAAAGACCGCTACGTCCCTGCCTCGGCCATGCTCCAGATTATGGAGTACGACCGCCCCTCTGCGGTGCGCGGTTACGCTGTTTTGCAGTCGAGTCTCAATTCTGTCCAGGATCACCTCGAGGTCTTCGGCCTAGAGGTCAGGGCCGCTCGCACTGGGGCCGACCACACGTTAATCCTCAAAAAGCAGGGCGGGGTTTTGCAAGACGATCCAGCCGCCAAGTTCTCCGGCGACGCTAACTCCTGCGAGAAGATTGCCAGCCAGATGGGTGGCAAGATGCTGGTGGTCGATACTAACGAGGACTTGACCCAATTGGCTCAGACTCGCCCCTCAGCTGCATGGATGGGCATGATGACCGCCATCGAGCGCGACATCGTCCGTCTGCTCCCTTACGAATATCAAGTCACCCCTGGCGTCCTCGGCGGTTCCTCCGTCCGACTGGTCGCTGGCCGTGTGTCCCGCTGGGCTGGCAAGTGGCAGTCGATTCTGATCGATAGCCTCGACCGTGTTTACGATTACGTCATCGCCGACGGCATCGCCAAAGGTAAGATTCCAGACGACCCAGACTTCAACCGCAAGACGTGGATTACCCCCCGCGACATCACGGTGGACGCTGGCCGCGAAGCCTCACAAGACCGAGCCGACCTGCAGATGGGTCTTACCACTGCCCAGGCTATCCTCGGCAAGAAGGGCGTCACCTTTGACGATACGCTGGAAGCCCTAGCGGTCGAAGCCGAGAAGCGCGTGCAGAAAGCCAAGGACCGTGGCCTGCCGCTTTGGATGCTCTACCAGTCGCAGTTCAACTGGCTCCAGCAGGGTCAGGCTTCTAGCCAGACGCCCACTGACGTGGCCGACAACCTCGACCTACCTCCTCCCCCCTCTACCCCATGAAGTGCATCATCGAAGGACTAAGCGGAGCGCCTATGCTCTGCGATCCCATCAAAGCCGCGAACCATCTGAAGTACGCGGAGAAGTACGGCGTTATCGACGGCGTGCTCGATATGTTCTTCAACCCGGTCGTGAAGCCCTACGTTACCCAGGGCGGGACTGGCGTCGTGCAGCTGTCGGGGTTCCTGGCTATGGGCCTAACCAAGTTTGAGAAGATGACCGGGGCCTCTGACATGGGCGAGATTGGCGAACAGATTGACGAGCTACTGGCTAACCCTGCCGTCAAGCGCATCGCCTTTGAGATTGATTCGCCCGGCGGTACGGTGGTCGGTACTCCCGAACTCGCTGACAAGATTGCCAGCATCCCCCTGCCGACGATGTCCTACGCCCGCAAGCTCATGGCCTCAGGGGCATACTACACCGGCAGTCAGGCTGACTACGTCTATGCCAGCCCCTCGGCTGTCGTGGGTTCCATCGGCGTGATCGCCGTGGACGAGTCTTACGAGGAAGCCTTTAAGAACATGGGCATTAAGGTCGAGGTGTTCCGCGCTGGCAAATACAAGTCCCCCAACATCGGTGGCGAAGGATACACCGACGAGCAGCGCGAGATGGAAAACGAAACCATTGAAGCCATGCATGAGGAGTTCAAGGAAACCGTCCTCCGCAAGCGCTCGATGGCATCCCGCGACGACATGGAAGGCCAAGTGTTCACTGGCCGCGAAGCCGCCAGCAAGAACCTGATCACCGGCCTAGCCTCATCCTTTGCCGAAGCCCTAGTCGCTTTCGAGCAAGACGCATAACCTTACCCGCCCCGCAATAGTATATGACCATCGAAGAACGCTTCAAGGCCGCCGAGGCCGCTGTCGTCTCCCTTACCGCTGAACGCGACGACCTCCGCAAGACGGTCGAAGCCTCTGTCGTTGACGTGTCCGCTGAACTCGAAGCCCTCAAGCTTGAGTCCGCTGCCCACGCGCAGAAGGTTCAGGAACTTGAAACCGCTCTCGCCGAGGCTAACGCCAAGGTCGCCGAGCTTGAAGCCTCCAAGGCCACCGGCTCGGCTGAAGCCGCCGTCATCCTCGCTGCTTCTGGCGTTGACCCGGTCGCCGCTCCTGTCGCCCAGGCTGTCGTCGGTTCCATCTGCGAGCAGTATGCCGCGATGCCTGTCGGTGCTGAACGCCGCGCCTTCTTCAAGAAGCATAAGGCTGTCCTCTTTTCCGCTAAATAATCTCTACCCCCAAAATATAACACATCATGGCTAACACCATCAACAGCGCTCTGATCGTCGATACCGTCGCCGAACTCAGCCTCACCTCCCTCTCGAACCGCCTCGCCGGCCTCGCCAACTTCTCGTCCGACTTCTCGGCTGACGTGAAGCGCCCGATGGACGTCGTTCAGGTGGCTCTCTCCACCGCTGGCAGCACCACGCTGACCAACCCGACTTCCTTTAACAGCATCGGCGCGTCCACCCTCGGCGCTACCGCTGTCACGCTCGCCCACCTCTACCAGCCGTTCGGTCTCTCCTACGCTGACATCCAGAACGGCATCCGCCTGGAGAAGATTCTGAAGATCAACATGGACAAGCTGGCCGACTCCATCTGGGCCGCCGCTACCGCTCCTATCACGGTTGCTAACTTCGGTGCTGCCACCGTCACTGGTGCTGACTCGACCGTTACCCCTGGATCTGCTCAGCTCCGCGCTCTCTGGGCCGGTGTCTCCAAGGCTGGTCGCAAGACCCTGATCGTTAACCCGGGCATCTACTCCCAGCTTATCCCGACGTCCACGACTGGCCTGCCGCTCTCGGCTGGTGCTTACGGTTTCGATGGTGGCGTGTTCTACGCTAACCTCTTCCCCTCTGAGGCCAACCTTTCTGGTTTCGCCTGCAGTTCCGAAGCGGTGGCCCTCGCGAGCGCTGCCCCCTCCTTCGAGAACGTTGGCGCTGACTTCCTCGTTAGCGAAGTCGTCCCGATCGAAGGTCTCGGCATCTCGGTCTACTACAACGTCTGGTCTGACCCCACCACTCGTAACCTCGTCGGTTCCATGGAACTGATGTTCGGCGCGAATAAGGGCATCACGACTGGTACGATCGCCTCCGTCTACAGCGCCTAATCTGGGCTGACGGCCTGAAACAGCCCCCAGCGATGGGGGCTTTTTTGTATCTCCAATTCCCCACCCTCCCCCCTATGAGCATTTACGATACATTCCTGCCAGACTTTCAGTCTCTCCTAGCCGACATCGGCGTCCCGGCTACGGTCGGGGCTAACCTATTCCTCGTCGGACTGTCCCGCCCGATGAATACCCCTAAGTTCGACTCAGGGGGCTTCGTTGACCAGAAGATGTGGACGGTGCGTTTCGCCGCCGCTACGGCCCCTTGGACGGCTTCTGACGGTCGGGTTGGGGGTCAGGTCGCCACCATCGTCTCGGGCGTCCCCATCGCCGCCCTGGGCGAAGGTAAGAAGTTTACGGTTAACGGTCAGGTCCTCCGTATCAAGGGCCAGTCATACAAGCAGACTAGCGCCGTCATCGAGCTAGAGTGCGTAGACGACAACCAGTAATGGCTAAGAGCACCCCGATTGAGCCGAAGTCAAAGGCCGACTTTGATAAGGCTATTTCGGTTTTTGCTGAAAAGGTAAAGGTCGAGGTCAGCATCATCACTAACGAGCAGATGCGCCTCTTGCTCCGGGATGCCATGATATTCACCCCACCCATGCTCAAGGGCGGGGGTCAGGGTTTAAGCCCTAAAGCACTGACGGCAGGCATGGGCAAACTGTCCAAAGACGTTAAACGCATCTTCGTTCCCATGGATCAGGGCGTAAGGTCAAAGGGCGTATTCCTCCGGCAAGTCATTAACGCTGTCCAAGGCACTGGCCCCACAGGCAGGTCCTGGATGGACTTCATCGCCCTGCAGCCAACCGAGAAGAATATCAAGGGCCTCTCCCCAGTCATGCGTAAGATTATGCAGGACAGTGATACCCGCCGCGCCTATGCCAAGGCTCAGAACTACCTAAGCAAAGCCCGGGCAGACGGCAGCATCCGGCCTATTCTTGGACCGACTAACGACCTGAAAGACATCCACGATAAGTATAAAACCAAGGTCGGTGGACGCTGGAAAAAGAACGCCCCTGTAGGTGGCCCTCAATACATGGTCGGAACCGCTTTGTTCCTGCAGGCTTATATCGCCGAACGTCAACTTAAAGTCGGTTACACAAAGGCCGGTTGGGCAACAGCACTCCGCATGATTCCTCCGCTTATCAGTTCAAAAGGTAATGCCCGGAACTACGGTGCATACGATGCACCCTGGGTAGATCGTAACCGTTCACCTATGGGCCAGTTCACTATGAGCCAGACCGCCACAGGCACGTCTATGACTGCCACTAATCTGATTGGGAACATCAACAACGTTGCAACCGACGCGAACACCGTGAACATTGTCTACGGCAACCGCGTTAAGCAAATCTACGCTACCGTAGATTCCCGAACCAAGGACCACGCCGAGCGCGCCAACCGCAAATAACCACCTTTATGGGAACCAAAAGTGCACGACAAATCCTAGAAGCCGCTATCGCTTCTCACCTCTCAGCTCAGACCGAGCTGGCTGGGGTCTATATCTACACCGGCGACGGTGCGGATACCAACGTACTGCCCAAGGCCATCGTCCTCTGCGACTCGGCCCGAGCGCCTAACGACTTGCCCCAGGGGTTGGGTAACTACTCGTGCGGTACGCGGATCACGGTCTTCTCGTCTGCCGACGACAACACCCTAGCCGAGCACCGCGCCCGATGCGCTGCCGTGGCCGGGGCGATGCAGGACTTGACGGCCATCAAGGCGGTCTTTGTCACTGGGGGCGATGCCCTCTGCTACGACGTCACCCCCCAGTCCGAGGACGAAGGGGTTAACGAACGCTCCTGGGCGTCCGTCTTCAGCTACGACATCCTGATCGTGGTCAACCCCCAGCCGTAACCTTACCCCCAAAACAATAGGTATACCATGTGCGCCGCAATCGTCGAAGGCATCAGCGCGATTTACGCCCTGCCGAACACCACCGTTTCAAACGCCGTGGTTCAGTCCTATACGAATGACGGCGAGTTCAACGCCGAGGCCACTATCGTTGATGAAAACGGCCTGACGGTTGCTTGGCGCGGTGACGATCGCAAGACCCAGATTACCTGCGAGTTGATTGCGAAAACCTCAGTAATGCCGGTTCTCGGTGCGGCCTTCTCGGTGACGGTTAACACCGCATCGGCTTACAGCACTGGTTCTGCTTCGACTACCTTCTCGGGATGGGTGACCAAAATCTCAGACAAGGGCAGCGTAAAATCGTATTCCAGTGTCACCGTAACTGCCGTCGGCTACGAGGCCGTCGTCTAACCGATGGACAAGCGCTGCCTAAGCGCGTTCACGGACCCCTGCCGCCTCCGCGTGCTAGGTCGGTTCGTTGACCCATTTTCCCTGCTCCGTCGTCTGCAGCTGGAATCCATTGAGTCTCCGTTTGTTTCGCCCGGTAAGGATGTCCGTCCGCTAGACCTTCTGATCGCGGTTAAAATCTGTGCCGGTGAGCCTATCGGCAAACTGAACCTAAAGGATTACTTTTACCTCGGGCGCATGAAGTCCAGCGAAGTCTATTTCGTTAAGCAGATGTCCCGCTTTACCGAGTTCGTCCTAATTGAGTCCTGGCCTAAGTTCTGGGAGAAGAAGGCCAAGCACACTAACACGACCGGGATGCCCTGGGTACTAACCGTGGTCTGTAACCTAATGAACCACGGAGTTACCGAAGAGCGCGCGTGGACGATGCCGGAGTCGCAGGCCATCTGGCTTCACTCATGCTTTGCAATCAGCGAAGGCGCTGACATGAAGGTATTGACCAAGGAAGACGAAGACCTGATCGCTAAACTCGAAACCGAAACCCCATGAGCAACGTCATTCAATTTAGCATCACTGGCGACACTAACGCCGAGCAGGTAGCTGGACGAGCTAAGGCCGCCGTCGGTGGCCTAGACAAGCAAATGGACGGCATCGGCAAGAAGTTCGGATCGGGCTTCAAGGACATCTTCCTGTCTTTCCTCGGCCCTATGGCGCTCCTCAGCACTGCCATGGCATTCATCGGTAAGATGATTTCCGACAACCAAAAGAAGCACGAGGACGCCAACAAGGCGGCTATCGAAGGGACTAACGCCCTGATGTCTGCCGAAGACAGGTATTACGCAAACAAGCTAAACAACGAGAAGAAATCGAAGGAACAAATTGAGGAAGCCAAGACAGCCCGAGAGGATGTGACTCAGGCTTTTTTAGAGAACGACCCAAGGGGTAAGGCGATTGTAGACGAAGTTAAAGCAGCTATGCCTCCTGGTATGGCCGCAGGCGCTTCTGGTCTGGCTCGCAACATGGCACAGACCCAAGCCATGCAAGACCGTGTCCAAGCCCTGCTTGCGCCTGAAGCCGCCGCCGCTGGTGCTGGCTCTGGCCTATCCGGCAACGCCTTCAAATCTCCTGAAGGTTTCTCCAACGTGATTGGCGTAGGCGCTAACCCAGTGCTTGAGAACCTAACGCGGCAGACCGACATTCAACAGCAGATTCTGGACGGCCTCAAGGCTATGTCCCCCCGCTCTGGCGGTATCAATCAACCCGACTTTACAAAAGAAATGCCTCTGCCTATCCAGAAGGCAGGACTCTAAAACTTATGGCACGATCAGATCAAGGCGACGCCCTTACCGCTAAAGTCCTACAACCAGGCTGGTCCGTCCAGTCTGACGGCTTCGGCCTGAACACCTGTTCGGCCACATACAAGGTTAACGCTTCCAGTGCTCCGGCTATCAACGTCCGAGGCGAGGCTTTCCCAAAGGCCGCGTTCTCATACCTGAAGGCGCACAAATCTAGCATCGCCTACGACGATCTGGGCATGGCTACCATGCGTATCGATTACGTAGGCATTGACCCGACCGTTAATAGCGGCACTAGGACTAATCCGAATATGTCTGCGGCTAACGGCCTGACCGCCGAGAACATCACTAGCCACCCGAACTTCTTCGAGAATTACGCACCGTTCCCTTTGGCTATCGCCGGGGAGCCGCCATATACGCAGGACACCCCGAACAACCTAGCGCCCAACGTTGGGAACCAAGGCCCTGCCTATCTAGGCGCAGCAGGCTCTTGCTTTGAGAAGCCGAACGGTGGCCGCTTCATCGGGTTCGTTAACCCTGACTTTAAGACCCTCTACGGAAAGACCCAGTACCTAGCGGCAACCACTACCTACAGCGGAATCGTCTATTACAACGACGTGTCTTTCGTACAGGCCCTTTACTTGCTTCTTGCCACAGCTACGGCGACTAACTCTTGGGGCGCGACTTTCCCTCTTCTTCCATCCTGGGCGCCGGTTGGGGCTACTACGTGGGGCAACAAGAACTTGCTATCTCAGGTCAACGTCGAGGAGTTCGGATCACTTTATAAAGTCAGTTACGAAGTCCGATATTCTAAGGAAGGCTGGGATTCACTGACTTACGTCAACCTTGTCTAAGCCATGGCAATTCAACCCGGCCCAGGCTACACCTTTACGTCCTCCAGTCTAGGGACTAATCTCAACATCCAGCAGCCTTGGAGTGATTGGCAACCAGTAGCCGACCAAACCATTCTGCAGTTTCAGGTAACGGCCAGCATAACTTCGGAACAGATCCGCGTCCAGTTAGCCAAAGGGGCGGTCAACTATTCTCAAAGCACGATGCCAGCAATCTGGCT
>NEUY01000068.1 GCA_002304425.1 Opitutia bacterium Tous-C10FEB | reverse complement strand
TTTTGCAGGGAGAGAAAGGCTTTGCGAATGGCGATCTCGATTTTGCCTTCGTTCCACGGCACCACTTGATGATTACGGCGGATGAGGCGGACGGAGACACCGTGCGTTTCGCGGGAAATATTGAGCTTGGAAGCGCGCTTAAGCAGGAGGCTCTTGGCGACATCGTGAGCGTTGTTATCGACGAGAGTTTTTTCGATGAGCACGTAAAGATCGTGAAGGGAGACGCGGATCGGGCCGCGCTCGAGGGCTTTCTTGGTGAGATGCGAGGCAACTTCGCGGGTGACGTCGGCGACAAAACGCTGGTTTTTCTCGTTAAAAATATCTGCTTCGCCCTTGGCTTGGAGCAAATTGGCCAAGGAACGACCTACGGTATCGGCGACCTCGCTCAGGTCGAAGCGCTCTTCGCCGTGGGGGCATAGTACTTGAATCTCAGGCACCGGCACCGACTCATCGCGCAGGATATCACGCCAGTTATAATTGGGCTTCTGATCTTTGGGGGCAACCGTAAGTTTTTTAAGGGCAAGATCTTGCGCTATAGAAGGGGTATGCATGAGAAAATAAATACGAGAAGATTAACCAAAAAAGGGGCCAACAACTCAGAGTTCGTCGTCGCTCGAGCCGTGTAGAGCGGAGGATTTTTGATATTCGGTGACGCGACCTTCGAAGAAGTTTTGCTCCTTCTTGATGTCCATCATTTCAGCGAGCCAAGGCAGGGGATTCTTAACCCCCGGACTGAGCGGGGCGAGGCCGCAGCCTTCCAGGCGACGGTCGCCAATGTAGTCGATATACGTCAGAAATTCTTCGATGGAGAGACCAACTGCGTTCACGGGGAGGCAGTCGCGGATGAAATCTTTCTCGAGGAGGATGCCTTCCGCCATCGTCTGGCGCAGCTCTTCCTTGAACTCGGGAGTCCAGATCTCGCGATTCTCTTCGACGAGATCCATGAAGAGATTCCGGAAGAGTTCGATGTGATTGGATTCATCGCGCAGCGTGTAGCGGAACATCTGGCCGATGCCGGGGAATTTGTTCTGGCGGTAAAGTGCGAGCACCATGCCGAAGAGGCCGTAGAATTGGGTGCCTTCCATGCATTGGCCGAAGGTGAAGATATTTTTTGCCAGCAGCTTCTTGTTTTCTAGCTTCGTCAAATCGAGGTCGCGACGGAGATCGCGGGAGACCTTGTTGACGAATTCATTCTTCTTTTCGATCGACTTGATATCCTCGAACATGGCCTCGCACTCATGCGGGTTGATGCCGAGGGATGAGATCATGTAGAGGAGCGAGTCCGCGTGAATATTCTCTTCATGAGCGTGACGGCCAAGGACCAGCTTCAACTCCGGGGCGGTCACGAGTTCGCGGACGACATGTTGGATGTTGTCACCGACAATACCCTCGGCGGCGGAGAAATAGCCAATGCCCATGCGGATGATCCAGCGTTCGATGTCGCTGACGGTTTTCTCATCGCGCCATTGTTCGATGTCCTTGCCCATTGGCACATCTTCTGGCTCCCAGTGGTTTGCCTTCATCGTCTTGTAAAGATCGTAGGCCCACTGGTATTTGAGCGGGAGAATATTGAAATAAGGCACCTGGCGACCGTTGATGACTTTCTTTGCGGCGAACGCGGCCTCGGCCTTGTCCTGATCGAGCATAAACGTCTTATTGCCGACGGAGAATGATTTTTGCATAGTAGTGTGCTGCTGAAAGAGAGATTTTGGAGAAAAACGGTGTGTGCCCCGTGGTCTAGAGACGGTAGAAAGCCTCTGGCGACACTAAGTTGCCAAAACTTCCCAACACGTTGTCGACCACCACAGGATGTGGATGCCCGGAACCTTGACCACAACTAATGGGAATCGTAGGAAAGCCCGTCAATAAATTTTGTCTAATAAAATATTAAAATAGGCCATTTTTTTGGTGGACACCGAAAAACCGCCCTTCGTTTTTAAAAAAAATAATTCTAAAATTCTAAAATTCTAATTTCTCCTCTGAAAAACCCCTTGTTTAATGATTTCAAAATGCCCGAAAATATTTTCTTGACGCGAAAAAAATGTGTCGCGGAAAGATTTTTTTAGAAAATTATTTGCGGCCGACTGATTTTATTTCGCGTCGGCTTAGGCCGATCGCGTTAATTTTCTCCGCGGTGAGGCCAGTTGGTTTTTCGCAATTTTTTAGCAAGGGAATTAGCCCTTATTATTCTTCTAAGGTCTTAACCCTATTTAATTAATGAACTGGGGCACGGGCTCGGCCGCACCGGGGAGATTATGCTAGAGTTTAACGTTTAAAATTTAAGTTCGAACCCTTCACGGAGCCATCGCCGGGAAATTGACCTGCCAAAAAAAGGCGCCCCGCTCGAAAGCGGGGCGCCGGAGGAAAGAAGCGAAATTACGTTCGCCTTAGAAGCTGAGCTTGGCGCCGAGCTGGATGCGCCAGCGGGACATTCCATTATCGATCGAGAAGCCCGTTGGCCCCGGCGTGAAGGTATAGGTCGGCTTAATGCGGCCATCGACGGTGTAGGAGGTGGTGCCCGTGAGCGTGCGAGTCCGGAACACGTCGTTGGCCAGATTGGGTGCGATCTCGGTGTAATTAAACATCTTCTTGCTGATGAATGAACCGAAATTCACGAAATCGAGGAAGAGGTCTAACTTAACCGGACCATGCAGCGGGATGCTTTGGACGAGCTTCAGGTCGAGCTTGTTGAACCAAGGCTCCGTCGAGGAGTTTTTCGGCACGACCTTGCCGGCGTATTGGGACAAGCCGCTATTCTGAATAAAGGCGAAGAAGGCATCGCTCTGGGCGGTGGTCATACCAGAGAAGTCAAATTTGCCATCGCTGGGGCCCGTGGGAATGAAGACTTGGTCATTGAACGATACGCCGTCACCGTTGAGGTCGCCGCCGAATACCCAGCTGTAGGGATTGCCGGTGCGCCCTTCGTAGTAGAGTGAAGCGGTGGTCTTGAACTTCTTCACGAACTCAAACTGACGGGTGATGCTAGCCTGGAAGCGGTCTTTGACTTCGAAGTCAGCCGTACCGACCTCAACCGTATTTTGGTTGAAGATGACGTTACGGTTAAACTGTCCGCCGGCCGTGGTCTGACCATTGGCTTGAGCCTCGGTGGCGCGACCGCGGGTGTAGGCGACGTTGAAGGCCCACTTGTTCTTCATCGGACGATCCCATTGCAGGCTCACGTAGGTGGAGTCACCGACGCTGACGTTGCTCACTCGATACATGAAGGTGTAGCCGGCATAAAGTGCGTTAGCCGTTGTGCTGGGTACGCCAGAGAAACGGGAGCGACCGTCGAGGGCGAGGCCGCCCGCGAGCGGCTTGAGATTCTCGTTGGTCGTGCGCAGAGCTTGGTCAATCTTGCTGTAAACGACCTCGGCGGTGATGGTCGAATCGAGGAATGGAAGTTTGCGATCGATGGCGAGATTACCGCGCCAAGCAGAAGGCAGCTTGAGGCCATTGTCGTTAAAATCGACTTCGCGCCGCAGCGTCGGGTTGTCGGTGCCAGTCGCGATCGGGTTCGAGGGATCGAAGTCGTTCTTCAGGAAAGTCGTGAAGCTCGAGGATAGCGGGCTAACGGCATCCGTGGACGAGCGGGTGAAGCTACCGACACCCGTGTTACCGAAGGAATTGGAGAAAAACACCCAAGGGGAACGGCCGAGGAAATGGCCAAAGCCGCCGCGCAATTGCGTTTTGCGATCGCTGTCCAGCGCGAGGTTAAACCCGACGCGAGGAGAGATCGTTTTCACGCCATCGAGCGAGCCATCGTTGCGCAGGCCGGTAGCTGCTAGGAAGGCGGTGTTCAGGGCGGGCTTGATCCCGCTCTCGGCGATTTCCAGGCGAACGCCGCCGTTGATCGAGAGACGCGGGTTGACGTCCCATTTTGCCTGGGTGAAGAGCCCGGTGGTGGCGAAATTGGAGACATCGGCGACTGGACGGATACTTGGATCGTAATAGCTGCGCTGAATGACGACGTTGGTGTCGTTCAGGAAGTCCGTCATATTGCGGAAGCCCACGAGACCAAAAGAGTTTGAGCGAAAGAGATTGTAGAAATTCGATTGCTCGCGTTCGGCCCCAGCGGTGAACACAAAGTTTTTCCAGAAATAGTCACCCGAGGCGCTCATTTGCTGCGAGTCGACGGCGATTGCATTGCCGTGGCGGAATTGCTCCGTGCCGGCGATGTAGGTACCGTTGGTGACGGCCCTGTTATTGAGCAGATCCGTGCCGCTAACGCCGAAGACGTAGGTCATCGGGGCCACGGTGTTGAGGGGGGTCAGCTGGTCTTGCTTGGTCGAGGAATACTTTAGCTCGGTCTTGAAGTCGGGGGTCCATTGGCTGAACAGCTGGGCCGCTTCTGATGTTTCTACGCGCGTCTGGGAGTAGAAGTGACCATCGGTGGAGGTGGTGATGCCGCCGCCAGAAATACCGGCGTTGCTGGAACTGCCGCTCGCAAAATTGCCGAACTGGGGTACCTCGCCCTCGGTCTTAGACATCCGGACGCTCAAGCGATGGTCTTTATTGATATTCCAGTCGACCTTGGCGATATACTTGGTGTCGGTGGCCATGTTGGTCGTGGCGCTCGTGACAGGATTGCCCCAGTTGATGGTCTTGCCGGAATCAGTGCTGTACTGCTTGAGGCGGGTAAGAATCTGAGACTCCAGCGGGGTGCTGAAACGCGGATCGCGACCAGCGCTGATGCTTTCGAAATCTTCAAAATTGATGAAGAAAAACAGCTTGTTGCGAATGATCGGGCCGCCGAAGGTGGCGCCGAAGGTGCGGCGCTCGAGCTTGGGGACAAGTTTGGCGCCAGTGTTAGTTAATTCACGGGCATTGGGCCCTTGTAGATCATGGCCCGCGAGCTGATTGCCGCGGAAGTAATAATAAGCCGAACCGCGGTAAGTATTCGTGCCGCTTTTCGTGACCGCGTTGATGGTCGCTCCGGTGAAGCCGGCAAGCCGAACATCGTAGGGCGAGATCTGCACGGAGAGCTGCTCGATTGTGTCGAGGGAGAGCGGATTGAAGAAGGAAGCGAGCCCGGTGCCGTTCAAGCCGAATTGGTCGTTGATGCGGGCCCCGTCGATGGTGACAGAGTTGAAGCGATTGTTTTGACCTACGGCGGTGATCTGGGATTCCTCACGATCACCAAAGGTCGACCGCAGCGTGACGAGCGGCGAGGCGCTGATCATGTCGGCGAGTGAGCGCTCGGAGGAGGGTTTGTTGCCCATGCGATCGCTGCTTAGGGTGGTGCCTGCGCCCGACGCCGTAGCGTCCAAATCATTGCGCGTGCCAGTGGCGATAAATTTCTCCAGCTGCAGTACCTCTGATTTAATCGTCAAGTTAACTTCGGCTTCGCTGCCAAGGACAGCGACGATATCGTTGATGGTGGCTTCGCCTAAGTCCGATTTCGCGGTGACCGTGTAAGGTCCGCCGACTGGGAGGCCGCGAAAATTATAACGACCCGCCGCATTCGTGGTAGCGGTAAACGTGGCGTTAGTGGGTGTGTGCACCGCGGTGACAGCAACGCCGGCACCGGTCTTGCCGACGGCGCCGCTGACAGTGCCGGTCAGGCCGGAGGTTACGATTTGCGCGAGCGCACTGGGCAGAAGAGTCAGGCTGAGAGCCGTGACCGCGATAAGAATTAGCGATTTAATGAAGGTTCGGTGCATGGTATTTATGCAGTTTGTGTTGGTTCTTAGGATGAAGGGCAGAGATAACTTTGAAGAGTAAGCGAACGACTGCCCCATAGCTGAGTCAAGCCTGCACCCCCTGCCAATAGCAGCGCGCGATCAGTTGTTGCCAGACTGTAACTTTTCGCTAAAACCCTGTTATTTCAGGATTTTAACTTCAGCCGGGCTTTTTTAGGCAAGAAGCAGGGTAAGCAGGCGACTAAACCCTTTAGCCCCATCGAGGCTTAGCGGGCAGATCAATTGTCGCTCAAAAATACGGTTTCCTTCCCACGAAATAGTGCTTCCTATCGCCGGCTGTGAGTGCGCTGCCCCCGAACTATCAAGCCCCAGCTTCCAGGCTAGGTTGGGCGATCGGCGGGTTAATTTTGGCGACCTGCTTGGTCTATTTAAACAGTCTGACGGGCCCCTTTGTTTTTGATGACCAGTCGGCTATTCTGGAAAATCCAACCATCCGCCGACTCGGGTCGCTCAGCGACGTGTTATCGCCTCATTTGGATGGTGGTTTGACCATCAGCGGTCGTCCGGTGGTCAACTTAAGTTTAGCCCTGAACTACGCTTGCGGGGGCTACGGGGTGATGGGGTACCACCTTTTCAATCTGCTGGTGCATGGCTTGGCGGGTTTAACCCTTTTCGGTCTCTTGCGCCGCACCCTAGCAGGACGGCCCACTTCGAGCCCACTCGCCGGCGCGCCAGGAAACCGATTTACCGGCACCCGTTGGTCAGAAAATGCCCTGGGGCTAGCCTTTTTCACGGCGCTGCTTTGGCTGGTGCATCCCCTGCAGACCGGTGCGGTTACTTACGTTGTACAGCGCGCGGAATTGCTCATGGCCCTATGCTACTTACTGACTCTTTATAGTTTCCTCCGCGGAGTGAGCGCCGTTCAACCCGGTCGTTGGTTAACATTATCGTGGTGCGCTTGTCTGGTCGGAATGGCTTGCAAGGAGGTTATGGCGACCGCGCCGCTCATGGTTCTGTTGTACGATCGTTTTTTTGTGGCCGGGAGCTTTGCCGAGGCCTGGGCTCGCCGGCGGCGTTATTATCTTGGTTTGGCGAGCTCGTGGCTCTGGCTGGCTTATCTGGTGATCGGCACCGCTGGCCGAGGCGGTACGGCGGGTTTCGGCACCGAAGTTTCAGTTTGGCACTACAGTCTGACCCAGGCTTGGGCCGTGGTGCACTATGCGGGTTTGGCGCTTTGGCCGAATCCGCTCATCTTTGATTACGGCACGGCCACCATCACCAGCGCCGCCACCGTTTGGTGGCAGCTGCTGCTTCTCGGTATATTAGTGGGGGCGACGGTTGTCGCTCTCGTGCGGCGCGCGGTGGCCGGTTTTATGGGGGCCTGGTTTTTTCTGATCTTGGCGCCGAGTTCTAGTCTCGTGCCGGTCGCTTCACAAACGATGGCGGAGCATCGGATGTATTTGTCACTGGCCGCACTCATGCTGCTGGTAGTGGCCGTACTTTTTGCCTGGTTGGGCCGCCGCGCTTGGCTGGTTTGCGGTGTTTTAGCTGCGGCCAGCGGCGGGCTGACGGTGCGGCGCAACGCAGATTATCACAGCGAGCAGCGGCTCTGGGCTGACACGGTCGCGAAGAATCCTGCGAACGGTCGGGCGCATAACAATCTGGGTAAGGCGATATTTTCAGCTGGGCGATCGGCCGAAGCGTTGGGTCACTATGAGCAAGCGATCCGCTTGCAGCCCAAGGGGGCAGAGCCGCATTATAATCTCGGGTTGGCTTTGGCGCACCTCGATCGTTTCGCCGAGGCCATCCGGGAATATGAGACGGCCTTGCGCCTGCAGCCGAACTATGCCGCCGCCCACAATAATTTGGGCAACGCTTGGCTGGCGACGGGGCGCTGGGCGGAAGCGAGCGAACAATATGAAGCGGCCGTGCGAATTAACCCCCGCTTCGCCGAGGCGCGCAGCAATCTCTCCAATGTGCGCTTGGAGCAGGGCCGGATTGCCGAGGCCATCGAGCAGGGGGAGCAGGCGGTTCAATTAGATGCCCACAATCCGACGGCCCATTATAATTTGGGCAACGCTCTCGCGCAAGCTGGCCGCTTGACGGCAGCGTTGGAGCAATACGAAGCCGCCTTGCGCTGGCGGCCTGATTTCGCCGAGGTTAACAACAATCGCGGCAATGTCCTCGTCGAACTTGAGCGATGGCTGGAAGCGGTGAAGGCCTATGAACGGGCTTTGCAACTCCAGCCCAATTATCCCGATGCGCGCCGCAATGTAGCCCAAGTTCTCGCCCATCTTGGTCGCGTGCCGGAGGCCATCGCGCATTACCAGGTACTCGTGCAGTTATTGCCCCACGATGAAAAAGCTCGGGCGGAGCTCGCCCAGCTCCGAGCATTGCCTCCGCCCTGATTTTCCCTCGCGCCTGTTATCAATCATCGCTGCTTTAATCGTGTGATAGCCACTTACACTCGGCGAGAGGAACTCGCCCATAGCCTTACCCATGGCCTGGGGATCGTGGCCAGTTTGCTGGGCCTCGTCTCCTTGGTGGTTTTTGCGGCGCGCTTCGGGACGGTCTGGCACGTGGTTAGCGTAACTATTTTTGGCGTAGCCCTCGTGCTGCTCTACACCTCCTCCACTCTCTACCACAGTTTTCAACATGGACCGACTAAGCAGGTGCTACAAAAATTTGATCACGCGGCTATTTTCCTGCTCATTGCTGGGACTTACACGCCTTTCTTATTGGTGACGTTACGCGGACCTTGGGGCTGGAGTTTATTTGGGGTGGTCTGGGGGTTGGCGCTGACGGGGATCGTGCTAAAATTTTGGTTCGCCGGACGCTTTCGCCTTGTTTCGACCCTGATTTATATCGGCATGGGTTGGCTCGTGATGATCGCCCTCAAACCGCTGCGGGCGGCGCTGCCAGGCGCGGGATTGGAACTCTTGCTGGCGGGAGGTCTCTGCTACACGGGCGGCACGGTTTTCTATCTCTGGAAGCGGCTGCCTTATCATCATGCGATCTGGCACCTCTGCGTGTTAGGGGGCAGCGCCTGTCATTGGTTTTCGATTTTTTTCTACGTGTTGCCAGCTGCACCCTGAGTCCATCGCCGCCCTGTGTTAATCGCTCTGCATAAGCCCTACGGCGTTCTTTCGCAATTCACGCCCGAGCCCGGCTCGCGTTGGCGTACCCTCGCGGAATTCAAACTGCCGCCCAAGGTCTACGCCCTGGGCCGACTCGATGCGGATTCGGAAGGTCTTTTACTTTTTTCGGATGAGTTAGGTCTCAACTCTCGTTTGCTTGATCCTGACGCGGCGCACCGGCGCGAATATTGGGTGCAGGTCGAGGGCATACCGTCTGTTGAAGCGCTGGCGCAACTCGCGCGGGGCGTGAAGATCGGTGACTATACGACTCGGCCGTGCACGATTCGTCGGCTGGAACCTGTCCCCGTTATCTTGCCTCGAGATCCGCCTATTCGGGTGCGCAAAACTATTCCCGATTGCTGGCTCACGCTGGAGTTGATCGAGGGCAAGAATCGACAGGTTCGGCACATGACGGCCGCGATCGGTCATCCGACCTTGCGGTTAATGCGTCGCCGTATGGGGCAATTTTCACTGGGCGATTTGCCCGCCGGTCAATGGCGCGAGTTGACCGCGGTGGAGCGGGCTGCCGTATTTGCGTAATAGTTGATACGGGCCGAGGACTGATGAGCGACTGGCTTAGTTCGCCCCTTGGCGATAACCGCCGACTAATTAATTCAAGATTTTTTCCCCGCAAATAAGCGATCAATCAGTCGGTTAACGGAGACGGTCGATGACTCGCGCAAGGGGATAGTGGTGACGAGGCTAGCGGAGGCAAAGGCTTGTGATTTTTGCGGCTCGCGCGCGTCGATCTGGAGGTAAACGAGGTGCTCACCGAAATCCCAGCCCCAACGATCTTGGTAAACAATGACCGCCTGGGTCTCCTCCGGCATCATTGTGAGCGGGCCGATTTCAACTTTTAGACCGCGCGCCTGCAACGCGGCCGCGATTTGGTGATCGAGCCCGTGGTTGTCACTTGGATTGTGGATAATAAAAAACCGCTGCAAATGCGCGAGATCGTAGCCTTTTTCGATGCGCGCATCGTATGAGGCGCAGCCACTCAGCAGTAGGCTTAAGATAAATAAAAAGCCTAGGGGGAATCGAGTCGCGGCAGTTTTCATGCGGAAGGCTCCGCCCAAACTTGGGCGAGATGAACAAGGGTTTCGACGGCTTTTGCCATGTCTTGCAAGCTGACCCATTCCCGAGGGCTATGCACTTCATGCATGCCGCAGAATATATTAGGTGTGGGGAGGCCGCGCTGGGTGAGGCTGGATCCATCAGTGCCTCCGCGGATGGGCGCGGAATGCGGCGTGAGGCCGGCGCGCCGCATCGCGGTTCGCGCGGATTCCACCGGGCGCAAATCTTTTTCCAGCCAGTAGCGCATATTACGATATTGTTCCGTAAACGTGAGCGTTAAGCGGGCTTGGGGTTCGGCGAGGCGGAGTGAGGCCGTAATATTTTCGAGCAGCGCGCGCTGCGCCGCGAGCCCCGCGAGTTCGAAGTCGCGCAGGATGAGCCGAACTTTCGCGCGCTCAGAGGTCCCGCTGCATTCGACGGGATGAATGAAGCCCGCGCGGCCCGCGGTGCGTTCGGGTGATAGTTCGGGCGGTAAGGTCGCCACAAAACGACCGGCGAGGCGCAGCGCATTTACCATGACGCCCTGGGCCCAGCCGGGATGAGCCGCGACGCCCTGAATTTCCAGCACGGCCGCATCGGCACTGAAAGATTCAAATTCAATTTCGCCCGGCGAAGATCCGTCCAGCGTGTACCCGCAGACGGCGCCGAGCTGGGCGAGGTCGAGCTTGGTCACGCCGCGAGCGATTTCTTCGTCAGGATTAAAGCACAGTCGAATGGGCCCATGGGGGATTTCGGGATGCTGCTGCAGATGGCGCACGGCACTCATAATAACCGCGATTCCCGATTTATCATCTGAGCCTAGTAGCGTCGTGCCGCTGGCGGTAATAATATCGTGGCCCAGTGCGGCGCGGAGAAAGGGCGTGGAGTCGATCGACAGCACTTGCGTGGGGTCATCGGGCAAAATGAGGGGCCGGCCATCATACGCGCGGTGGACAATCGGCTGGGCTGCACTCGGCAAATTAGTCGCCGTGTCGACGTGCGCAAACCAAGCGATCGTGGGGATTTTTTTTTGCGCAGTAGCGGGAAGCGTTGCGAGCACGTACCCG
>NEUY01000067.1 GCA_002304425.1 Opitutia bacterium Tous-C10FEB | reverse complement strand
GCCAGCGCTGCGATTGGTGCTCCGGCCACATCCAGTGCGTGATCAAGCCATGGAATCAGCATCCCGAAAATTTCTACTACACAGGCGCAGGAAAGACAGACCATGGCCGGTAGCGAACCAAGCCAGGCAAACCCAGGGCCGGGATTAATCCAGCCAAAGTGCAGCCCGATCGATACCATTGCCAGGGGAGCGAAGATGCGCAGTCCGCAAGCTGCACTCAGAGCAAAGCCAACTAGGATGGCGAATCCATAGCTGGCCAAGTTTTCCATGGGCGGGGAAGGGGCTAGATTATCTGCAAGCTCGCGTAACCGCCAGCTGCGGGGAACAACTGATGGGCCGTTGCTTAATGTCCGTTTTTCCCGTGCTTGGCTCGGAAGCGGGCGAGCTCAGGATAGGCTTTAGTGGTGTCGCCGTAAACATTGCCCGCGTGATCCTTGCCACGAACTAAATAGAGGTGATGCCATGCGCCAATTTGTTCGTGATTAGCGCGAACGCGCGTGCTCACGAAACGCATCGTGTAGCCACAGCGCCGCTTGCTGCTCGTGTTGGGCTCACTGCCGTGAATAATGCGGCCATCGTGTAAACTGCATTGGTTAGCCTCGAGTTCGATGGGGATCGCTTGAGTGGTATCACGCTGTGCCGCTTTAATCTCATCATTGAAAACCGCCTCGCCGGGTTTGAGGTCATCGTAATCGGAGAAACCTTGTTTCCCGGAGGTATGCGTGCGCGGGATGATGCGCATGCAGCCATTTTCAGTGCTGGAAGGATCAATCGCGACCCAGACAGTGACCACTTCCATCGGCGTGATCATCGTGTTCCAATAGTGGGAGTCCTCATGCCACGGTACGCGCTTACCATTGCCGCGTGGTTTGCAGATAAAATGGCTAGCAAAAAGAGCAAGGTCTGGTCCGAGGATAGGCGAGACGAGGTCGAGTACTTCATCGGCCATCAGCCATTCGAACAATTCGGGGTGTTGAAAGTGGGGGACATCCATCGACTCAGGCCGAACATCGGTCTCCAGGTCGTTTAAAATTTTCTCAAAGCAGTTTTTCAGTCCGGCAAACTTGGTGGGTGAAAAAACGGGCTGGCGGAAAATGTGATAACCTTGGTCGTGATAGCGCGCGACTTCACTGGGAGATAGTCGAGAGTGGGAGGGGGTAGCGAGAGCAGGGGGCATAAGTGGGTTATTTTTAATAATAAAATTGTGGCAAGTTTTTTAAGCGGGCGAGATTAAAGTCCAGCCACGCTCCAACCCGGTCGATAGGAGCGGCGCAAGAATGCATTGGCCGCGGGCACGTTGGTGAATTGGAGGCGCGCGGCGTTCCACTCTAACGTGGTGTGAGGAAAGCGCACGGCTACCGTGCCGAGTAAAACCGTTTCGGTCAGCGGACCGGAGTAGTCAAAGGATGCCGTGGGCTTGCCCGGACCACCGACACAGGCTTGCGCCCAGTCGTTCCAATGATGCGAACCTTGCACGGGGGGCATTGGATAATCTCGGAATTTTTCCGCGGGATAAAGTTTCGGGGTCGCGATGTGCGGTACATGCAGCACGCCGGCGGTGCCAATGAAAATTGACCCTTGGTCGAGTTGATCGAGGGGTTTCGCGGTGGTCGCGGATTTGCGGACATTGGCGAGCGGTGCAGTCACGAGCGCTTGAATTTCCGCCGGTGGCCGGTTGTCGCCATCATACCATGTCACGGCGATGGTGGAATTTTCAGTGTAGCGTGTGCCCGGAAAAATATAGCAAAGGTGGGCGTTATTCGCCCAATTCCAGGCATCGGGGGCCGGGCCTTCGGAGCGCAGTGACAATGGAGCCGTCAAGGCGAGCGATTCAAAAACCGGATCAAAAATATGGCAGCCCATATCGCCAAACGTTCCCGTGCCAAAATCGAGTCGCCGGCGCCATTGACCCGGGTGGTAATAGTCGTCGCCAACATAGGGCCGCTCCGCACAACCCCCGAGCCATAAATCCCAATTAAATCCCCGGGTCGGAGTCGCGCCCTTGACTGGCGGCGCGCCCGTGTCACCCCATTTTTTGTTACTCCAGGTGTGGACTTCTTTGATTTTACCAATCGCGCCGCTCTGCACTAACGCGACCGCTTGTCGGTAAATTTTTTGCGAGTGAATCTGGATCCCCATCTGCGTGATGAGCTTTTTCTCGCGGGCGTATTCAGTTAAGATGCGCGTCTCGTGCAAATCATGCGCCAGCGGTTTTTGACAGTAGACGTGTTTGCCCAGTTGCATCGCGGAAAGCGCGATCGGCGCGTGGAGATGGTCGGGTACAGAGACGTTAACGGAGTCAATCTGAGGGCCTTCTTTATCCAGCAGCTCGCGCCAGTCTTGATAAATTTTAACGCCCGGAAAATTGGCCTTCACATTTTCCAGTCGATTTAAATCAACTTCGGCCACGGCGACGAGTTTGACGAACGGATTGCTGCACAGAACCTCGAGATCGGACCACGCCATGCCGGCAGCGCCAAAGCTAGCGTGCCGCAGGATTGTGCTCGGCGGATTGGCAATCAACTGACGCGTTATAAAAGGAGCCGCCAAGGTGGCCGTGCTGATAGTTTTAACAAAAGCACGCCGGGATTGTATTAGGGGAGATTTCCTGGGGAGGGGTGGGGCCATGCCCACGTACGTGGCCGAGAGCTGGGTCGCTCGCAATCCTTAACCAGTGAAAGATTGGCGCGGGTCGCGGCTGATTTCAGGTCACGAGTTATTTTTCGCTGGCGGGGTTGGGCTTCCTTTGCCCAGATGACTGGGACCGTGGTTTTTATTTTACCCCGTAAATTATTTTGAATCGCTCGGCTTTCTTTCTATGACTTCCCCCGCTTCCACCAGTAAGGCTCAGCTTTTTTTCATGATGGTGCTAGAATTTTTCATCTGGGGGGCTTGGCTCCCGCTAATTTTTGGCTATCTACCGAGTCTGGGTTTTACGCCGGGCCAGCAATCACTGATTCTCAATGCCTTTCCGGTCGCCTCTATTGTCGGAATGTTTTTTAGCAATCAGTGGGCTGATCGGCGGTTTGTCCCGGAGAAATTCCTGGCTTTCTCTCATCTCGTCGGCGGTCTCGCCATTCTCGGCTGCGGGTTCACGCGAGACTTTAGCACGTTCTTTTTTCTGATGCTCGCGCACTGTTTGTTTTATGTCCCCACCATCTCGATCACCAATTCGATCGCCTTTGCCAATATGCGCAATCCCGACAAGGAATTTGGTCTCGTGCGCATGGGTGGCACCCTCGGGTGGATTCTCGCCGCGTGGCCCTTCACTTTTATTTTTGTTAATTGGGCGGCCGTGAGCGCGGCGCAGCCCGTTGGTCTGGTGGCGTGGTTAAGCACCGCTTTGGCTAATCCACTGACCGGCGCAGCCGCTCAAGCCGCGACCAAATGGACGTTCATCGTCGCAGGTCTCGCCTCGCTCGTGTTGGCGGTCTTCAGTCTAACCTTGCCGCGGAGCGCACCGAAAGTAGCTGGCCCGGTCGGGGAAAAATTGGCGTGGGTTGAAGCCTTCAAGCTTTTGCGTCATCCCTTTCTGCTTACCCTGTGGCTGGTGACGCTGGTGGATTCTTTTGTGCATAATTGTTATTTTAATTGGACGGGGGTTTTTCTCGGCACCGCGCGCGCAGCTGGGGGCGTCGGGATTGCGGCTAATTGGATCACCCCGATCATGAGCATCGGTCAGGTGGCCGAAATTCTTACGATGTTCGTTCTCGGAGCGACGTTGAAGAAATTCGGGTGGCGCACGACTATGATCGTGGGGATTTTGGGGCACGCTGCCCGTTTTGCGGTCTACGCTTTTTATCCCCAGAGTGCGGCTATGATCATTTTGGTCCAAGTGCTGCATGGCATCTGTTACGCTTTTTTCTTCGCGACCGTTTATATTTTTGTGGATGCTTATTGTCCGAAAGATATCCGGACCAGTGCCCAGGGGCTCTTTAATTTACAGATCCTCGGGGTCGGGGCTTTACTCGCGAACTCCCTCTGTCCGTACCTCATTCAGAAAATTTACACCACGGGTACGGGGACTGATTTTCGGGGGCTTTTTCTGGTGCCGCTGGCGACAGCGTCTATCGCGGCTATTGGCCTAGCGCTTTTTTTCCGACCGCCGACCGCTGGTCCCGGGGTGTTGGCGAGAAGTGGCGCGGCGCAACCTTGAGCGAGGGCGTACAACCATGAGTATTAAATTACGGGTCCTCGTCGTGGGCTGCGGTCACATGGGGAAATCGCATGCGCGGGCTTATCATAATTTATCGTCTGATTTTACGATCGTCGGTCTCGTCGCGCGCGGGCCAGCTTCTCGGGGAAAACTGAATGCGGAGTTAGGCGGAAGTTATGCAGAATTTGCGGATTATTATCAGGCGCTTGCGCAAACCAAACCTGACGTCGTCTGTATTTGTACTTACGTGGAGACCCATGCGCCGTACGCGCTGGCGGCCTTGGAAGCTGGCGCGCATGTATTTTTAGAGAAGCCGGTCGCGGATAATTTAGCAGACTGTGAGCGGGTCATTGCCGCGGCGCGCCGGCAGCAACGTCAGTTGGTGGTGGGCTACATTCTCCAAGTCCATCCGGCCTGGCAAAAATTCACCGAATTAGCCCGCACCTTAGGAAAGCCGCTGGTGATGCGCATGAATTTAAATCAGCAAAGCTCTGGTGCCGAGTGGGCGACTCATCAAAATTTGCTTCGCTCAACATCACCGATCGTCGATTGCGGCGTGCACTATGTTGATGTGATGTGTCGGATGACTGAGTCACGGCCGGTGAGTGTGAACGGAATCGGTGCGCGGCTCTCCGATGAAATCGCGCTCGGACAGGTTAATTATGGTCATTTGCAGGTTACTTTTGCGGACGGGTCCGTTGGTTGGTATGAAGCCGGTTGGGGTCCGATGATGAGTGAGACCGCTTATTTTGTTAAAGACGTGATCGGCCCGAAAGGGGCGGTCAGTATTCTCGCGGCGGCGGCGGGCGTGGGCCAATCGGCGAACGTGGAGGCGCACACGCAGACGGAGCAGTTGCGCTTGCACCATGCCGCGCGCGGTGCGGATGGGAAATTTTTGCAAGCGGATGAAGTTATTCCCGTCCGCGATGAGCCGACCCACGATGAATTGTGCCGCCGGGAGCAGGAACATTTTCTTCGCGCTATTCGCGAGAAAACCGATCTGAGCGCACATTGGCAAAGTGCTCTGGATAGTCTGCGCATCGTCCTAGCGGCTGATCAATCCTTTCGCGAAGGCCGGACCATCAAACTCTAACGATCAACCCACCACACGCATGCCGCTTCGCTCCAATATTAAGACATTTTTTCTGATCGCGTTCATTGGTGGGTCGGGATGCGCCGCGGTCACGCCGCCGGTCGGCTTCACCGCTTTGTATAACGGACGTGATCTTACCGGTTGGCGCGGTGGGGATACGTTTGATCACCGGCAATGGTTGGCCCTAGCCGCCACCGCGCGCGCGAAGCAAGATGCCGAGTGGACGGCTGATATGCAGAAGCATTGGCGCGCGGTGGGTGATGAATTGGTTAATGATGGCAATGGTAAGTACGCCACGACCGTAGCCGATTACGGTGACTTCGAGCTATTGGTTGATTATCGCACCGTGGCGCGGGCCGACTCGGGGATTTATTTGCGCGGCTGTCCGCAGGTGCAAATTTGGGATTATACTGATCCGGCTAAGTTCAGTTTGGGCGCCGACAAAGGATCGGGCGGGCTCTGGAATAATTCAGTAGGTGCTGCCGGCAAAGATCCTTTGGTTAAGGCGGATCGTCCATTCGGGGAGTGGAATCATTTTCGGATCGTCATGGTGGGGGCTCGCGTGACGGTTTGGCTGAACGAACAACTTGTCGTCGATCACGCCCGGTTAGAGAATTATTATGATCGGTCTAAACCGATTCCGGCCCGTGGACCGATTGCATTGCAAACGCATGGCGGCGAAATTCGCTGGCGTAATGTTTTTATCCGCGAAATTGGCGCCACGGAGGCTAACCAGTGGCTGGCGAGTCACGGTGAACACGCTGGTTTTCGTAGCGCGTTCAATGGCCATGATTTGACCGGCTGGACGGGGGCCAGGGCGAGCTATGCTGTCGTTGATGGGGCAATCGTCTGCCGGCCTGAGCAAAGCGGAGTGATTCACACGACTGAGGAATTTTCGGATTTTGTTGCTCGCTTGGAGTTTAAGCTGCCGCCTGGAGGCAACAATGGCTTGGCTTTGCGTTATGCGGGTATGGCGGATGCGGCCTATACGGGTTGGTGTGAGTCGCAGGTACTGGATGACCATTATGAACAGGTGACGGGAGAAAAAATTGATCCTCGGCAGGCCCATGGATCGGCCTATGGGCTGATCGCGGCGGCGCGCGGTTATCAGCGACCGACGGGCGAGTGGAATTTTGAAGAAGTTACCGTGCGCGGCTCAACCTTGAAGATAGAATTGAACGGCACGCTTATTCTCGAGGGCGATCTTGCTTTGGTGAAAGAGAGTTTGGACAACCGCCTTCATCCCGGCCAGACTCGGACAAGTGGCTCTTTTGGTTTTGCTGGTCACAATGACCCCGTCGCCTTCCGCGCGATTCGTCTACTCCGGCTGTAGGGGAATCCGGCTCAGCGTAATTACGCTAATCTGAGCAGCGTTGAAAAATTAAGCGAATTGCCTCCCCAAGGCGCGTGGTTATGTTCACGTTGCGGGCGTTATGGCACTTATCGGCAAACGCAATTTACTCCCTATCGTTCGTTCCGCTCAACCCGGGTTTTATTTGGACGGGGGGACGCATGGGGAAATTTTGCTGCCAGGCCGCTATGTCCCGCCGGGGGCAACCCCAGGTGGAACCATCGATGTTTTTGTTTATCGCGATTCCGAAGATCGCTTGGTTGCCACGACGCAAAAGCCCAAAGCGGCGGTCGGGGAATTCACTTATTTGCAAGTTGCGGCCGTCAGTCCGCGTATCGGAGTTTTCCTGAATTGGGGTTTGGAGAAAGATTTGCTGCTGCCGATTCGGGAGATGGATGGTCCTTTGAATCCCGGAGACTGGGTGGTCGTGCAAGTGGCGCTTGATGAGCAAACGGACCGCTTGGTCGCCAGCGCCCGATTAAATCGTCGGCTCGATCTCACTCCCGCTACGTACGGTGAAGGCGAAGCCGTTAAGCTGTTGGTCGCAAGTAAGAGTCCCCTCGGCTATAACCTGATCGTGAATGACGCTCACTGGGGCTTAATCTACGATTCGGAGCTGCCCGCGGGTTTAAAAATTGGCGATTTACTGGCGGGCTATGTGCGGAGAATTCGACCCGATGGAAAGCTCGACTTGGCGCTTGGTCAGGCTGGTTATCGCCGGATTGGCCCATTGACCGATCAGATCATCGCTATTCTCCAAGCCAAGGGTGGTCGCTTGCCTTATCACGATAATAGTCTGCCGGAAGAAATCCGGGAAGTCTTTGGGATGAGCAAAAAAGCTTTTAAGCAGGCGATCGGTTTACTTTTCCGTGAGCGGCGGATTTATATCGAGCCTGATGGTATTCGGCTAGCGACGCCGGAGGATAAAATCTGAGGATGGACTCAGCCCCAACCCGCCTTCATCTTGTGGTCATGAACAAAGCTAAAACGCCCCGTCAGGAAACCAATTCCTCCAGTCCGCGTAACATCGCGGTGCGCGCTGTGCCGATTGAGCTCTGTCAATTTATCAAATTTGGTGGGCTGACCGAGAGCGGTGGCGAGGCGAAACAGCTGATCAGCGAGGGGCTCGTATTATTGAACGGAGTGGTCGAGACCCAAAAGCGCAAGCAGCTCGTGGTCGGCGATAAGGTAAAGGCTAATGGCCATGTGATTATTGTTAAATTAGCCTAAGGGTCGCGCGACTCGCCATGCCTTTTTCTCATTTAGGATTATCGGCGCCCCTACTGCGAGCGGTCGCCGCTCGAAAATATTTAACGCCCACGCCGATCCAGACTGCCGCCATTCCGGCGGTGCTAGGTGGCGGTGATGTGTGGGCCTGCGCGCAGACAGGTTCCGGCAAGACGGCCGCGTTTGCGCTGCCTCTATTGCAAAAATTAGCGACGACGCGGCGCGAACGGGGCCGCTTGGTGCGTGCCTTGATTTTGGCCCCGACGCGGGAGCTCGCCGCACAGATCGGTGAGTCGCTGCGGAATTATGCGCAATTTCTGACCGAGCCACTTAAAACGCTCGTGGTTTATGGTGGCGTCTCCATCAACCCACAGATGATGGCCCTTGGGGGCGGGGCGGATATCATCGTCGCCACGCCGGGGCGTTTGCTCGATCTTATCGATCACAATGCCGTCTCGTTGTCGGCGGTTTCCGTGTTAGTGTTAGATGAAGCCGACCGTTTGCTGGAGCTGGGCTTCACTGCCGAATTAACCCGTATCCTCGCGCTGCTGCCTGCGCGGCGCCAGAGTCTGTTATTTTCCGCGACGTTCCCGCCGAGCGTTGAGGCATTAGCTGCCGGGCTATTGCGCAATCCCCTGCGGTTGGAAATTCCGGCGGAGCCAGCCACTACGCCTGATATTTTGCAGCGCGCGATCGAAGTGGATCCGTTGCGGCGGACGCAATTATTGCGGCATTTAGTTCAGGAAAATAAATGGAGTCGGGTGCTCGTATTTCTGGCGACCAAGTATGCGACCGAGCATGTCGCGGAAAAATTGCGCAAGGCCGGGCTCGCCGCGACCGCCTTTCATGGTGAGTTGAGTCAAGGTGCCCGGACGCAAGCGCTCGCTGATTTTAAAGCGGCCAAAATTCAGGTGTTACTGACCACGGATTTGGCGGCCCGCGGCATTGATATCATTGAATTACCGGCCGTCGTAAATTTTGATCTGCCCCGCTCGGCGGTAGATTATCTCCATCGGATTGGTCGGACCGGACGGGCGGGCGAGAGCGGCGTAGCGCTTAATTTTATCAGTGCGGGGACGCACGCGCATTTCTGTCTGATTGAGAAGCGGCATGGTCTCGATCTGCCGCGTGAGCAGATTGAGGGATTTGAGCCAATCGAGACCGAGCTGCCTTCGCCACCGACGGGGGGCATTAAGGGTCGGCGGAAGAGTAAAAAAGATAAGCTACGGGAAGCGGCTGCGGGTAGGGCAGAGCGACCGGCAGACTCACCGGCGACCAAGAAATTTTCTTGGCCGCGGTTGCGCTAACTTAGTTATCTAGATCGATCACACCCTGAGCAGTGCTCAGAGCCTCTAGCACGCGATAGTCTAAGCTCTCTTTCGCATGGGCCTTGAGGTTGATCTTAAAGCCGGTCAGCAAAGTTTTCATAACCTCGCTATGGGTTTTGGCGTTTGGCGTAATTTGAATGCGCTCGAGCGCCTTGGGACCGTGATCGATAAACGCCGCGGCCGCGGCGTAGAGTTCGGTGCTGGTTTTCCCCTTGAGGGTACCATTCCGGACGGTGACTTCCATCAGCCCGTCTGGCGTGATGAATTTGAAGGGCATTTGGGGTAGTCTAATTTGCATGCGTTACTCTAACGCGAAAGCCATTGGATGACAGTTATAACGTTAGTAATTCGATTTTTGGCTAAAAAATGGCCAGCGGAGTCTGCCAAAAAACTCCGCGTGTACCTTAGCTAGACCTAGTTAGCTGACTGGCGCGTCACTTAATTTATTTTCGGAATAGCAGTACGGACACGACTGCGGAGGCACATAGCGTCGGTCTTTTTGTTCATTTTCGCTTAAAGGCATCTGGCATTTAAAGCACATGACCGAATTCGTTTCACGGAGGGCGGGATCCACGCCGACGCGATGGTCAAAGACGAAGCATTCGCCGTCGTAGTGTGCGCCACCGCATTCTTCGAAATATTTTAAAATGCCGCCGTCGAGTTGGTGCACGTTGAGAAAGCCGGCTTGTTCCATGTAGGGCCCGGCTTTTTCACAGCGAATACCGCCGGTGCAAAACATCACGATCGGTTGGGTTTTCAGCTCTGCCGGTAATTTGCTGACTGCCGCGGGGAAGTCGCGAAAATGATCTATCCCTGCTGGGCGGGCGCCGCGAAAGGTGCCCATCCGGACTTCGTAGTCATTGCGCGTATCAAGGAGCGTAATGGGTCGGCCCTCATCGAGCCACTGCTTGAGCGTGCGCGCCGGCAGTTTGGCCGTCGGGCGCTGCCCTGGGTCGATGCCGGGAATTCCAAAGGCGATAATTTCTTTCTTAATTTTAACCAGCATCCGGTTGAATGGTTGCTCAAGGCTTTCACTTTCTTTGGGTGTCAGATCCTCCAGTCCTGGCACGAGGCGCAGAGCTTGAAGAAATTCCGCCACCGCGGGGCGGGTGCCGGCAATGAAGAGATTAATGCCTTCGGGGGTAAGTAGAATCGTGCCGCGCAGGGAGCCCGCCTTGGCTAAACTGATGAGGCGCTCCTTCAAAGGCGGCAGGTCGCCAAGCGGAGTAAATTTATATCCCGAGAGATTGATATAAGGGAGCATCAGTGGACGCTAGGATACAGCCGCGGGCCCTGTTGCGGCCATCAAAATCCTCGGATTTTGGGCGCATAGATTGTCCTTTGGGTCTCAGATATTTTCTGGTTCAACTGCCCTGCCGCTGGCACCGATGAAGCCCAATATTAAATTAGCCGAGACCCGCATGCCCGATGGCGCGCGCATGACACTGCATTCGCACGATGGCAGCTTCTGCATTCGCCTCGATGGGCGCGATTTGATGCACTCGTTGACGGCGGCTTCCGAGTTGTTGCTCGGTGATTTAGCATTGGCGCCCTTTGCCCAATCGGCTTCGCCCCGGGTGCTGATTGGTGGCTTGGGGCTGGGGTTTACTTTAAAACGTGTCTTAGAAAAAACCAACGCCCATGCGGTGGTGCACGTCGCTGAATTGATGCCTGAGGTGGTGGAGTGGAATCGTACATTTATGGCCGGACTCAATGGGGCCCTCCTGCAGGATCCGCGGGTCACCGTGCTCGTTGAAGACGTCGGGGTGGTACTGGCGCGGGCGAGTCGCGCGCCATACGATGCGATTTTGCTGGATGTGGATAACGGCCCAGCGGCGATGGTGATGCCGGGCAATACTCGACTTTATGATAATCGCGGGCTGCAGCGGTTGGGTCAGGCGCTAAAACCGGGCGGCCGGA
>NEUY01000066.1 GCA_002304425.1 Opitutia bacterium Tous-C10FEB | reverse complement strand
TCTGCATCGCGGCGATGAGAAGATCGCGGAGAACATGACTTATAATCAGTTCGTGCCTTATACGGACCGGCTGGATTACATTTCGCCGCTTGCGAACAACATGGCCTATGCCATCGCGGTCGAGCGGCTGGCTAAACTGGAAGTGCCAGCGCGCTGTCAGGCCATCCGCGTGCTCACTGCAGAAATGGCCCGCGTCTCCTCCCATCTCATGGGCTTGGGCGCCTTCGGGATCGATGTCGGCGCCTGGACGGTGTTCATGTATTGCTTCGAAGAGCGCGAAAAACTCTACAAACTCTTCGAAGAACTGACGGGCGCGCGTTTTACCACGAGCTACAGTCGCATTGGAGGTTTAGCCCGCGATGTGCCGGAAGGTTGGATTCAGCGCGTGGATGCCTTCACCGACCAGTTCTTGCCCATCCTGGACGAGGTGTTGGCACTGCTTTCGCGCAATAAAATCTTTCTCGATCGTACGGTGGGCGTTGGCGTTATCTCGCGGGCTGATGCCATCGCTTATGGCCTGAGCGGCCCCAATCTCCGCGGCTCGGGGGTGGCCAATGATCTCCGCAAAGACCGTCCTTATAGCGGCTACGAGCAATATGCGTTCGAGGTGCCCGTGGGCGCCAAAGGCGATTGTTATGATCGTTACTTGTGCCGGGGCGAAGAAATGAAGCAGTCGATTGGCATCATCCGGCAGATCGTGAAGAATTTCCCGCGTGGTGACTGGTATGCGCCGGATGCGCGCAAAATCTTTGCGCCACCGAAGGAAAAAATTCTCACCTCCATGGAGGAGCTGATTAATAACTTCATGATTGTCACCGAGGGGCCGCAAATGCCGGTGGGGGAGGTTTATTTTGAGGCGGAAAACCCCAAGGGGGCGCTCGGTTTTTATATCGTGAGCAAAGGGGGCGGGGTGCCTTACCGCATGAAGATCCGCAGTCCCTCGTTCTGTAATCTGAGCATTTTGCCTAAATTATGCGTGGGTAATTTGGTTTCCGATGTGGTCGCCATTTTGGGCTCACTCGACTTCGTGATGGGCGAGTGTGATCGCTAAAAAAACTGCCGCGAACCTGCCTAACTTCCCTGTGATGAATCTCCAGCCGACCACGTTACAAAAAATCGACGAAGTGATCACCCATTATCCGGTGAAGCGGAGTGCGACGTTGCCGCTCTTGCACTTGATCCAGGAGGATCTGGGTTGGATCTCGCCGGAAGCGATGGAGTGGATCGCCGCGAAGCTCGAGCTGACGCCGATCAATGTTTATGAGGTCGTTACTTTTTATCCGATGTTCCGGCAAAAGCCCATTGGCCGTCGGCATATTAAGGTCTGTCGAACGCTTTCATGCGCGTTGACGGGCGGCTATAAAGTTTGCGCAGAATTTCAGGAACAGTTTGGCAGCCAGCTGGGGGCCGTATCCCCCGATGGCGAAGTCACGATCGATTTTGTCGAATGTCTGGCCAGTTGTGGCACGGGCCCCGTGGTGATGATTGATGATGACCTCCACGTCAAAGTGGACGTCGCCCGCGCCCAACAACTCAGTGCTCAAATTAAAGCCGGCGCGAAAGCCCAGCCTACCCCATGAAAAAACATCGCTTGCTGCAAATTCCGCCGATCCGCTTCGGCGTCGTCTTGGGTTTAATTAATGGCCTGATCGGTTTGTTGGTTGCGCCGATCATCCTGCTCGCCGGTGGGGTGATCGCGGCCACGGAGGCGCCGAAGCTATTGGGCATCCCTTGGCTATTTGTGGGCGCGGGGGCGCTGTTCATGCCGCTGATTCATGCCGTGGGTGGTTTTCTTGTGGGGATCTTGCTGGCAATGGCCTATAATTTCGCCGCGCGTTGGACGGGTGGCATAGAATTAGTCTTGGAGGAAAAGCCCTAAGTGGTCGTCCCTGATCGTTATCATTTAAAAGCTAACCTTGCGCATGCCTGCTCCTGACCAACACCGCCTAATTTTTGCTCATATCGATGAGCCTGGCTACAGCCCTGACCTCGCCTGCTATCAAAAGCATGGTGGCTACGCCGTGATGAAGCGTGCGTTTGCGCGTAAGCCCGAAGAATTAATCGACGAAGTTAAGCGCTCGGGACTACGCGGGCGCGGTGGCGCGGGTTTCCCCTGCGGCGTCAAATGGAGTTTAGTTGATCGCAAGAGCGGCAAGCCGATTTATTTAATCGTTAATGCCGACGAATCGGAGCCCGGTACTTTTAAGGATCGTTATATTATTCATCAAGATCCGCATCAATTATTGGAGGGCACGCTCATTGCTTGTTTTGCCAATAACGTGAAGCAGGCGTATATTTACATTCGCGGCGAGATGCCGCTCGGGGCGCGGATTTTAGAAAAGGCTATCGCCGAAGCGCGGGCGGCTAATCTGGTCGGACCTAATATTTTGGGCTCGGGCTACAGTTGCGAAATTTATGTGCACCGCGGCGCTGGCGCCTACATATGCGGCGAGGAGACCGGCTTGATCGAATCGCTCGAGGGTAAACGAGCCCATCCGCGAATTAAGCCGCCTTATTTTCCTGCCGTGCTGGGTCTTTATCAGTGTCCCACGATCGTGAACAACGTCGAGACGCTGTGTCATGTTAAGCATATCGCGGATATGGGCGGGGAGGCGTACACTAAAATTGGCACGCCCAACAATACGGGTACGCGTATTTTCTGCGTTTCCGGTCACGTGCAGCGCCCCGGTTATTATGAATTTGAGGCCGGCAAGATCACGCTCGGTCAATTGCTGAATGAAGTCTGTGGGGGCCCACTGCCTGGGCGCACATTCAAGGCGGTTATTCCCGGCGGATCTTCCGCAAAAATTCTGCGCTTCGGCGAACGCTTTAAAGGCAAGCGCAAGGTCGGCGCGGAGCTGGTTGACTACGATTGGGGCGTCGAGGATGTCCCAATGGATTTTGATTCGCTGGGCATGATCGGCACCATGGGCGGTTCCGGTGGGGTGATCGTGATGGATGATTCGGTTAATATGGTCGAGGCCTTGGCTAATATTAATGCTTTTTACGCGCACGAGAGTTGCGGGCAGTGCACGCCGTGTCGCGAAGGTTCGCTTTGGATGAAAAAAATCACAACGCGGATGGTGCACGGCACGGCGCGAGCGGAAGATGCGGCGTTGCTCAAGAGCGTCGCGGATCAAATTCCCGGCCGGACGATCTGCGCCTTTGGCGAAGCCTGTTCTTGGCCAACGCAAAGTTTCCTCGCGAAATTTGGCGATGAATTTAAAAATTATACGGAGACCAAGCAAGGGGCCCCGGCTCCGGCCACCCTGATCTGAGCCGCTCCGGGCCGCTTTTCTTTATCCGCAAAACTTAGCGATTAAAATATTTGCAATGATTCAGCCGCTCCCATCCGACCTCATAACCGTCAACGTTGACGGCCAGGACATCGCCGTGCCAAAGGGGACGAATATGATTGAGGCTGCTCGGCTGGCCCGGGTGGAGGTGCCGCATTATTGTTATCACCCTAAGCTGACCATCTCCGGTAACTGTCGCATGTGTCTGGTCGAAATGGGGCTGCCGGCGGTTGATCCCGCCACGAAGGCTCCGCTCATGGACCCTGCCACGGGTAAGCAAAAAATTAACTGGATGCCGCGTCCGACGATTGCCTGCGCCACGAATGCTTCTCCGGGTCTGCATATCCGCACCAATACTGCGGCGGTGCAGGATTGCCGCAACAGCGTGACGGAATTCCTGCTGATCAATCATCCACTCGATTGTCCAATTTGTGATCAAGCGGGTGAGTGTAAGTTACAGGAGCACTCGACGGCTTATGGCCGCGGCTATTCGCGCTTCGTGGAGCAGAAGAATGTTAAGCCCAAGCGCACCCAGCTCGGGCCGCGGGTCACGCTGGATGACGAACGCTGCATTCTGTGCTCACGCTGTGTGCGTTTTAGTAAAGAGATCGCGCAGGATGATGTCTTGGGCTTCATTGATCGCGGTAGTTACAGCACCCTGACGTGCTATCCGGGCAAGCAGCTCGCAAATAATTATTCGCTCAACACGGTGGATCTTTGTCCGGTTGGGGCGCTCACCAGCACCGATTTTCGCTTCAAGATGCGCGTCTGGTTTCTCAAGCAAACCCCGAGCATTGATTGCGAATCATCGGTCGGGGCCAATACCGAGGTCTGGAGTCGCGAAGGTGTGATCTACCGTATCACGCCGCGACAAAATGATGCCGTTAATGATACGTGGATGGCCGATTCTGGCCGCGTGCTTTTCAAGGAGGTGTCAGCGGCTGATCGACTCAGTGGGGCTACGCTGAACGGGGCTCAGGTGACTCAGGGCAAGGCACTCCAAGCCGCGGTAGATTTATTGAGCGGGCGGGGCGGTCGGGCTGAGTCGGGCGCGGTTAAAGGGGTGGCGGTGGTTAGTTCTGGGCGCAGTACGGTGGAGGAGCAATTTCTGACGCGAAAGATTGCGGATAAACTGAACGCTACCGTGGCCCTCGTCAGTCGGGTCGGGGTGGGAGATAAAATTTTAGTTTCCGCTGATCGTAATCCGAATATCCGGGGTGCCTTAGTCACGGGGTTGATTCGCGCTTTGCCGGAGCAAAAACTGACGGCGTTGGGTGCGGCGATCGACGCTGGTCAGATCCAAGTGGTGCTTTCGATGGGGGAAGATTTAATCGCGGCCGGCCTGACGGAAGCCCAGCAGGCTAAGCTTGCCGTGATTTATTTGGGCACGCACCAAAATGCGACCAGCGCAGTTGCATCGGTGGTGATTCCCACGCTGACGGTTTTCGAAAAAGCGGGCACGTTGGTGAATCAGCAATTCCGATTGCAGAAATTTGCACGGGCGGTTCCTGGGCTAGCCGGAGTCTCTGATGATCTGGTGACGCTGAGTTATTTACTGAATGCGCTGGGTGGGACCCCGCTGGGTGCGACGCTCGGCGCGCTTTGGCCGGTCATCGCCGCGGAAGTGAAGGTACTCGCGCACGCGACCTACGATACATTGCCGAGCACGGGGCTGCTGCTGGACAGCGCCTCATGGGCTGGTCTGCCCTTTGTGGAAGGTGAGACGCTGCACTTTAAACCGGTTGCCGGCCCGGGGGTGACCTCATGACCGCCCTTTATCAATATTGGTTGAATCTGCCGCTGGTGCTCCAAATGGTCATCAAGGGCTTGGCGGTCATCGGCTTCATGTTTCCCTTTGGCGGTGCGTGCTCGCTGATTGAGCGCAAAATTTCTGCGTGGATGCAGGGGCGCCACGGGCCCAACCGAGCGATACCCTTCTGGATCGCGTGGGTGCCGATCATCGGTCCCTTACTGCAGCGCTTGGGGGTATTCCACTTGATGGCGGATGGCGGGAAAATGTTTTTTAAGGAGGATCCCATTCCGGGGCACGTGAACAAATTTTATTTCGTCCTCGCGCCAATCGTTGCGATGATCCCGGCCTTGACCACCGTGAGCGTGGTGCCGTTTGGCGCTTACATAGATGCCGCGGGGCAGCTTGTTCCTTTGATCTTAGCGGATGTTGATGTCGGTTTGCTGGCGCTCTTTGCGGTTTCTTCGCTGGGAGTCTATGCCTTGATTTTGGCCGGCTGGGCTTCCAATTCAAAATATCCATTCCTCGGCGGCGTGCGCGCATCGGCGCAGCTAATTTCGTATGAGCTGTCCATGTCCCTCTCCATTTTGCCGGTGTTCCTGTGGGTGAATGCGCCGGGTGGTTCCGGTACGCTTAGTCTGTTTGCCGTCGTGCAAGCGCAGTCAGGCCCCTGGCATGCGTGGAGCGGCTTATGGTTTATTTTTACGATGCCGGTGGCGGCGCTGATTTTTCTCGTCTCGCTTTTCGCGGAGACCAATCGGTTGCCCTTTGATATGGCGGAGGGGGAAGCCGATCTTGTCGGTGGCTTTCATACCGAGTACGGTTCGCTAAAATGGGGGCTCTTCTTTGTCGCGGAGTATTCTCACATGCTGATCGGTTCCGGGGTGTTCGTGCTGCTTTTCTTGGGGGGCTGGAATCCGCTCCCGTGGCTGCCACTGGCAACTTTTGCCGGCTGGCTGGGTCTGGCGGGTAATCCGCTGGTAGTTGGGGCGCTCTCTATTGTAATTTTTCTCAGCAAAGTGCTGTTCTTTGTATTCCTCTTTATGTGGGTGCGCTGGACGGTGCCGCGCTTCCGCTATGATCAGGTGATGAAACTCGGCTGGCAGAAATTACTGCCGCTCGCGATTGGTAACTTAATTGTCTACGCGCTGGTCATCGCCTGGGTGCAGGTCAAAAACTAATTCTTGCCATGGCCTACGTCGTCGAACGCAAACCTCTCACCCTCGCGGAACGGCTTTATCTGCCGCAGATTTTCGCGGGCTTACGCATCACCTTAAAGCATTTGTTCGCGCCGAATGTGACGCTGCAGTACCCCGAGGAGCGCCCCGTTATTCCGTCGGGCTATCGGGGTGTCCCAACGCTGGTGCGTGATCCTCAGGGGCGCGAGAAATGTGTTTCCTGTCAGCTATGTGAGTTTGTTTGCCCGCCGAAGGCGATTCGCATCACGCCGGGGTCGGTGCCGGCAGACCAGCCGGACCGGTTGCATATTGAAAAAGCGCCGCAAGCCTTCGAGATCGACATGCTGCGCTGTATCTATTGCGGCCTGTGCCAGGAAGTTTGCCCGGAGGAAGCGATCTTTTTGCAGAATCAATATTCCCTGAGCGGTTACACCCGGGCTGAGATGGTGAATGATAAAGCCCGACTTTATGAGCTGGGTGGCACTTTGCCGGATCAACATTATAAATGGGATAAAAAGAAAGCCGCGGCCGAGCACGGCAACACTCATTGATTCCGATGGCTAACTTCTTATTTTATTTTTTCGCTTTGCTTGCCCTGGTCAGCGCTGCGCTGGTCGTGGTGAGTAAAAATCCTGTTAACGCGGCGCTCGGTTTGCTCTTAAGCCTGGTTGGTGTCGCCGGTTTGTTTGTGCTCCTGAATGCAGCCCTCTTGGCGTTTGTCCTTCTCTTGGTCTATGCTGGGGCCGTCGTCGCCCTTTTTCTTTTCATTATCATGTTGCTGGATACGCGGCCGGAACAGTCAAAGCCGTTGCCACGCATGACGCTCATCGCCGCCACCCTCGGTGGGGCCCTGCTCGTCGTTGGCGTGCTGTCGTTAAACCAGCGCGCGGCCTTGTCGGCGGGGGGCGCGGCCGTAACGGGGCCGACTTTAAAGCATTATGCGGAGCAATTATTCACCACCTATCTTTTGCCGGTGCAACTCGTGGGTTTTCTACTCCTGATTGCGATGCTTGGCGTGATCGTCTTAAGTAAAAAATCCGACCAAGCGGAGGAGACGCCATGATCGTAGATCTGCCGCATTATTTATTATTGAGCGCGGTGCTTTTTGTCCTCGGCTTTTTCGGGGTACTCCTGCGCAAGAATACGTTGGTGATTTATATGTGTCTGGAGCTGATGCTGATTGCCGCGACGATCGCCTTGGCCGCCTTCTCGCACTTCAACGATACGCTCGACGGCAACGTTTTTGTTTTTTTTATCCTCACGATTGCCGCCGCGGAGGTTGCGGTTGGGCTAGCCATCATTGTCGCCCTCTTCCGGCAGCGGGGCACGGTGCAGGTGGAGGCCCTCAACCATCTGCAGCACTGATATGAATCCCGTTCACACGACTCTGCTTATTCTGCTGTTGCCGCTTTTTTCGGCGGCCGTGATTGCGCTGGGCTTGCGGCGGCAAGGAGCCTGGGCGGCTGGGCTCTCGACGGCGGTCGCGGGCGCCATTGCGATATTGTCAGGGCAGCTGATTTTCAGCGGGCAGCGTAACTTCCCGGCGGCGTGGGAGTGGTTACGTCTAGGGGATTTTGTGGTCTCCCTCGGTTTTAAATTTGATGACCTCGCCGCGCTGATGCTCTTCGTGGTCAGCTTCGTCGGTTTCCTGATTCATATTTTTTCGCTCGGCTACATGCGCGCTGATGCGGCGCGGGCTCGGTTCTTTGGTGGTTTATCGATCTTCATGTTTTCAATGCTCGGCATCGTCCTGGCTGATAATTTGTTCATGATTTTTATTTTTTGGGAACTGGTGGGCTTCAGCTCCTATTTGCTCATCGGACACTGGCACGAGCGGACCGCGGCGGCGGAGGCGGCGAAAAAGGCCTTTATTGTTAATCGGGTGGGCGACTTCGGCTTTCTGCTCGGTATCATCATGTGCTACTGGAGCAATGGTACGGTGAATCTCACTGCACTTGGGGCGCAACACGTGCCGAGTACGCTGATCGCTTTACTGCTGTTCTGTGGCGCCGCGGGTAAATCGGCGCAGCTGCCGCTGCAGGTTTGGCTGCCGGACGCGATGGAAGGTCCTACGCCGGTGTCGGCGCTGATTCATGCGGCTACCATGGTGGCCGCCGGCATTTATCTGCTCTGTCGGATCAATGTCCTCATGGTCCCTGAGGCCCTCACCGTCATCATGTGGATCGGCACCCTCACGGCGTTGTATGCAGCGCTTTGTGCGGTGGTGCAGCGTGACATCAAGAAGGTCCTCGCTTACTCAACGCTTTCGCAGCTCGGCTACATGGTCGCCGCTTTTGGGTTAGGCTCGCTTACGCTCCGGCATGAAATGGGCGGGGTCGTGCATGAGATGGTCGTCGCGACCGGCGTGGGCGCCGCGATGTTCCATCTGACGACGCATGCTTTTTTTAAGGCCCTGCTCTTCTTGGGTTCGGGCTCGGTGATTCACGGCTGTCATCATGAGCAGGATATTTTTAAAATGGGCGGGCTGCGCGCCAAAATGCCGCTGACATTCATCACCTTTACTCTCGGGGTCCTGGCGATTATCGGGATGCCCGGACTAGCTGGATTTTTCTCCAAAGATGCTATCCTCTATTTAGCGCTGGAGAAAAATACGGCGGTCTTCGCGGTCTTAGTTTTCACGGCGGTGCTGACGTCGTTCTATATGATTCGCCTGTGGAAATTAACCTTCTGGGGCACCGTTCGCTCTGATCACGCGGCGCAAGCGCATGAAAGTGGTTTCACGATGACGTTGCCCCTCGTGGTACTCGCGGTGCTCTCGATCATTGGAGGCTATGCGGGATTTTTTAGTCGCTTAGCGGGGGCCGTCGCGGACCTCGTGCCCGAGGCTACCGGGGCCGCGCATAGCACGATCTTGTTGGTTTCGCTCGGCGTTATGCTGACGGGTGCCAGCGGGGCTTGGCTTTTCTATGCGTCAGCCGAAACCGATTCATTGGAAGGAAAATTCCGCTTGGGCTTCCGCGGGCTCACGGGGTTGAAGGAATCGTTCGACCGCTTATATACTTACTACGTCGCGAAGGTGCAGCAGCGCTTGGCCATGTTGCTGAATTTTATTGAGCAAATATTCTTAGCCGGACTGCTGATCCGCGGATTGGGGGGCGTTGTAACGCTGATCGGTTATGGCGCGCGGTCGCTCTATACCGGCAGCCTGCATACCTATGTTTATTGGTTTTTATTGGGGACCGCACTCCTTTGGGCCTTCGCCGTTGGTATTTTTTAATCTGTGAACTCTCTGCACGCTCAACTCCTTCAGCTGGCGATCGCGACTCCGTTGGTTGCTGCCCTCATCATGGCGGGTGGCTTGCCTAAGCGGTTCGCCGTTAAACTCGCTGGGGTCGCCTTTGTGGTCCCAGCCCTCATCGCCGCTTGGTTGTGGCAGCAGTTTCCCGCCGAGGGTGGGGCGTCTTATCATTACCTGAGTAACTTGGATACCGGGCTCGGCCGATTCGGCATCACGCTCAAGCTCGGACTCAATGGCATCGCGCTTCCCTTGTTTTTGTTGGCCGCCACGGTGGGCTTAGCGGCCGGTCTCTATGCGCTCCGTTCGGGGGCTGAGCGGCTCAGGCTCTACCTCACGCTACTCCTGATTATGCAGGGCGGTTTACTGGGCGTTTTTGCCTCGGTGGATATTTTCTTTTTCTATTTCTTTCATGAATTAGCCCTGATTCCTACTTTCATCATGGTCGGGCTTTGGGGTGGCCGGGATCGCAATTATGCGGCGATGAAGATGACGATTTATCTGACGGCCGGCGCGTTGCTTTCACTGCTCGGGCTTATTGCTATTTATGTTAAGAGTGGGGCGCAGAGCTTTGATTTAATTGAGCTGAAGGCGGTCCTGGCGCACCAGGGCCTCGCGCCCACCGTGCAAAAATATATTTTTGGTCTCCTCCTCTTTGGCTTCGGCACGCTGGTTTCGCTTTGGCCACTGCATACTTGGGCTCCGCTGGGCTACGGGGCCGCGCCGAGTTCTGCTGCGATGTTGCATGCCGGGGTTCTGAAAAAGTTTGGCCTCTATGGGCTAATCCAGATTGCTCTGCCGCTGCTCCCGGTGGGCGCGCAAACTTGGGCGTGGCCGTTAGCGCTGCTCGCGGGCATCGGTAACGTGTTGGTTATTGGTTTAATTACCCTCGCCCAGCGCGATCTGAAGCAAATGTTGGGTTATAGTTCTGTCATGCACATGGGCTACTGCTTTCTCGGCATAGCCTGCCTTTCAACGATCGGCTCGGGTGGGGTGGTGCTCTTGATGGTCGCTCATGGGTTGTCCGTGGCCTTGCTGTTTATGTTGGCCACGAGCGTGCATCATCGTACGCATACTTTTGATTTAACGGAGATGGGTGGTTTGGCGCAAAAAACTCCTGTGCTGGCGGCCTGCTTCGTCGCGGGAACGATGGCGAGCATTGGCCTGCCGGCTTTCGCTAATTTTTGGGGCGAGCTCGCGATTTTTGTCGCCCTCTGGAAATTCTCCCCCGGCCTCACGGCCGTGGCAGTCGCGGGGGTGGTGATTTCAGCGATCTATGGTCTCCGCGCAGTCGCGCGAATTTTCTTTGGTCCGCCCAGTGAACATCTGCAGCAGGTCATGGCGCAGCATCCGCCCGCTGACCTTGGGTGGGGCGAACGCTTACCCGCGCTCATCTTGCTCGCCGCTCTCCTCTGGTTGGGTTTTTACCCCCAAGCTCTCTCCCGCTCGATCGATCAGGCTTTACCCGTGGGGCTGGCGAAAGTCTCCGTCGGTTCAGTAACCGTTTCTCCCGCGCAACCATGACAACCGATTATCTCAAAAGCGTCGCTGAGTCTAATCAGTGGTGGGCTCTCGGGCCGGAAATAATGCTGGCCTGCGCCGCTCTCGGGTTGCTGGTCATGGAGATTATTTTGCCGAAGAAGGATCAT
>NEUY01000065.1 GCA_002304425.1 Opitutia bacterium Tous-C10FEB | reverse complement strand
AGGGCAATTTCCACTTGGTCAAAGCCAACGATTGTCTCTTTAATCTTCTTCTTATAACCAGCGATAAATTGGTCGCGCTTATCCGCGGGAACATCGCGGGCGAGGTCAGGCGAGTACGAAAGACTTTCCTTGGTGGCAGCTTGGATCAGACCGAGCAAGGCGAGGGAGGACGCATTTTGGGCCGGATCCGCAGCCTGCTTGCGCAATTTGCGCCAAGATTTATTGAGCGCATCCATCGATTTTTCGAGGGGCGTCTCCTCTTTCTCTGGTTTTGCTTTAGGCTCTTCGGCACGGCTGAAAGCTGGAGCGAGCGCGAGAATTAAGGTAAGCAGCGGCAGGAGGATTTTTTTCATATAAAGTGGTTTTAAATTAAGCGGCCCTAAATAAAAAAGCCAGCGCAAGTCGCTTATTCTGTGCCTCCTTCTGCCGCCATGTGCGCTTCATCTATACTGGTATCCACGTTCAGCCCACCACCACCCCCGTGCTCCTACGCCCCCCGTGCCCTGACGCCATCCCTGCCCCCCGGCCATGCTTTGCGACGCTCTGTTTGTAATATATTATATTACAAACAGAGCGTCTTTTCCGCGTCATCAAACGGGGGGCTTGTATGTTATTTTTAATTAAAAGATTAAAAATCCATGAATTCACTTCGTTTGCCTCGATCTACTTTATTGGCGGGGGATGTGGCGCTCGGCTTACTTGAAGCGATTGAAGCGACCGCACGCGTCGCCGCGCGCAATTTAAAGAAAACTGGATTGCTGGGCACGCGGAAGCCAGTGGGTTCGACCTTACAACCCGGCGCAAAGACGCCCCTTTGGAATGAGCTGGTTAAGCAAACTCTGCCTTGGGTCGAGAAACGCGGCAGCAAGGCGCGGTTGGCGCGCTTTCTTGGCCTACCGCGCCAGCGTTTACAGGATTGCCTGAAATCGCAACGCGCTTGCCTTGATGCCGAGAGAACGTTGCGCCTGCTCTGCTGGGTAGCTGCTCGTCAACAAGGGCGAGATTTGATCCTTTGAGGACATTCTATTTGTAATATAATGTATTACAAACAGGCCCCCGTGATTTTTGCGTTAAGGACTAGTCGGGGGGGTGGGGGGGGGGTTGCGCAGGCGATAGGCCGCGGAAAAGAGGGCGAGCATGGCGGTGGGGCTGAGGGAGGAGCCGGGACGTTCGCACCAGCTGATCGGTCGGGCGATCACGGGCAGACCAGCTGCGCGGGCGCGCAGAAGTAGCTCGAGGTCAAAGGCGAAGCCGGCTTCACGCCACACACTGGAGGCGTAAAAAGCACGGGGGATAATTTTTAGGCCGCATTGAGTATCGGTAAACTTAAGGCCGAGCCAGAGCTGCACCCAACGATTGAATACGCGGCTCCCGATTCGGCGGTGCCAAAATCTGGTAACTGATTTATTGGTCGCCGCCGTGCGCACCCCCATAAACACGGCGGGCTGCTGGGCCGCTTGCGCTTGAGCAATCAGCGCCGCTACTTCCGCGGCGGGTGTGGCGCCGTCCGCATCGACAAAGGCGAGCCAAGCTGCCTGCGGAGCGGTCGCCCAACCGGCGCGAATCGCATGTCCTTTACCGCGATTCTGCGGGTAGCTCTGCATGGGCTGAAGCGATGGGTAATCACCGCGCAGCTCAGCAATTTTTGCTGCAAGCCAATGCTGTTCACTCTCAGGGGAGCCGTCCACGACGACTTGGATGCGCACCTGACCGGCGTTCGCTTTAAGCGCGGCGCAGAGCGGCGGTAGAAATTCAATGAGCCGTTTACCGTCGCGGTAACTGGGAATAACCAGGAGGGTGTCTGCTTGATTCATGCGAAAGGTGCACCTTGCCGGTAGCTCTGACCGGACGACGTGCAGACTAAACTAGCGATGCGCGGATCTTGGGCGGTGAGTTGGGTTAATTGCGAAGTGTTGAGCAAGAGGGCGGCGGTGCTGAGCGCATCAGCGAGGGCCGCACTCGGCGCCAGCACGAGGGCGCGCGCGGCCGGCTGCACTGCGAAGTTCGGGCGCGAGTCAATGATGTGCCCAGGTTGATACTGGAAGCCAGAAGCTCCCAAGCAAAATTTCCCGGGGAGGGGCAGCACGCTGCGGGGTTCGTCAATTTCTAAGGACCAACCATCGCCGCCGAGCCCGCGCAGACTACTGCCGCCAGCAATGAGGCAACCCGTAGTGATTTCCCATTCGGCGAGTAAAGCCGCCGCTTGATCAAGCGCGTAGCCTTTACCCAGCGCTCCCAGATCTAGCCAGGGCCCGGCCCGCAATTTATGCACGCGGCCAAGTTCAGGTTGGAGGCGCACCATCGGCCCAGGTTGATCTCCGGCAATCGGATTCGGGACGTCATGCAAGGAGAGGGGAATTTCCTGACCTTTAGCCGCGACACTGGCCCGACCAGTGAAGGCATCGAAGGCTCCACCCGTGAGGTGCGCGACTTCTGCCGCCAGAGCCAGACAGGCGAGGGTGTCAGGACTGACGGCAACTTCGGTGCCGCGGGCGGCGCGATTTAAACGGGTGACGTCGCTCGATTCGCGATAAAAACTCAGGTTCCCCTCGAGCTGATCGATGAGGGCGAAGGCCTCCGTCGCGGCTTGGCGTAGATAAATTGGGTCATGACCACCCAAGTGAAATACCCACTCGGTGGCCATGGCTGCATGGGTGCAAGCGGTGAGCCCGGCGGGCAGTGTTAGCCGGAAATTCATCGCGGCGCGGACCAAAGTAAAATGTCGGGTCGTAGGCCGAAGGCGGTGGCAGCTGCTGGCGGTGGCAGATTGAGTCGGGAGTCGAGCAGTACCATATCATACGCGGTGAGATTCTGCGGTGGCGTGGTGAAATACCCCACCGTAGCGCGGTCGCGTAGATACCAAGGAAGCGGCCAAGCATGATCAGGGCTGATCACGGCAATTTTTTTATCGAGCGCTTGAGTTTCTAACGTCGTCACCAGTCTGGTCAGATCGGGTGACGTGGGTTGATAGAGGTAAGGGCTGCGACTGTCATTGGCGTAGCGGCCAAGTGCGGGGCCTGCGCGCCAAGCGCCCGTTAGTACCAGAGCTAAGCCGAAAAAAGCAGGGGTGAAGCGGCCAATTTTTTCGGGCAGCCAACGGGCAGAATGCGCCGCGCCGAGCCCAGCCAAGAGTGCGAGACCAGCGTAAGGTGTCAGCAAGAGCCACGGGGTTTTGTAGGGAATTAGGCTATAGATCAGCAGCAGCGTGGCGGTGAACGCCGCCAGGGCGCGATGGGTAGGATTGGCCTGAGGAGAAAAAGCGAGGATCGCGCCGCCGAGGGCGCCCAAGAGCAACAGCGGTTCGCCCCAGTGAATGCCGCCCTGCGTGTGGGGCCACAGGATCGCGCCGTAATAGAACCAAGGTTGGTCATGAGGGCTCCCCGCGGCGCGCTGGGCGTAGTTAAAATAAGCGCGAAGCCCGTCGGTGAGCCCGGCGGAGTGGGTGAAGAATGCTGAATAAAAAATGACATAAACCACGCTGGCGGCCAGAAAGGCGATCAGCAGTCGGGGGACCAGACGCCCAATTTCGCGCCATGGTCGAACGATGAGCAGGGCGCCGCTAAGTGCGGTGAAATGCAGGACCGAGGTTTCTTTTGTGGCCTGCATCAGTCCGGCGATTATGCCGACGATCAAGGCGGTGGGGAGAGTGGGGCGATCAATCAAGCGCAGGGTCGCAAAAAATAAGGCCCAAGTGAAAAAGCTGAACCAAGCTTCTTGTACAAAATAAGTATCATAGATCACCGCCAAAGGTGCGATCGCGAGCAGGGTGGTGCCGATCAAGGTGGCGGTGCGCCCGAGGCGAGGGGCGGCGCTGAGCAGCAAGGCCAGCGTGCCTAATCCGGCGAGCAGCGTAACGGTGCGAAACTTAGCCACCGTAAGTGTGGCCGGGGTTTGCCCGGAGATTTTCGCTAAGCCCGCTGCGGCGTAGTACAGAAAGGGCCCATGTTTATCGTCGGGGTCGTAGGTGTAGCCATCGCCGCGTAAGAGCTGCCACGTTTGATAAGCTTGCACTGCTTCATCGGCGTGCAGAAGACGTCGATCGATTTGCGCAAAACGTAATAAGCCCGCGCCGGCGAGGAGAAGACCGGCGAGCAAGACGAACAACCGGCGGCTATGCGCGGGGTCGGCCAAAGACTTCGACCTCGATGTAGTGGTTGAGCTCGTTGGCGGTATTGCCCGCGCTATAGAGGCGAACATAGCGAGCGACCGCTTTGTTGGCGGGAATGAGTCGGCCCGTATTTTTGTCCAAATAAGCCGGCGAGGTCCCTGCGCCGAAGCCAGCGTGGTTTTGATCATCATTATTAAACAGCGTGCGGACGTTCTGTTTAAATGTGGGGTCATCAGAAATTTGGACAATGACTTCGAGGTAGGCGCGAGATTGGGCGTGGTAATGCCAGACGGCGATGGCGTAAAGTTCCGCCGCAACTCCGAGATCGATTTGCACCCATTGGCGGCCGCGATCGAGTTCCACGAAATAGCCTTCTTCGGATTCTTTATCGCCATCAGTAACGAGGGAAAGATCACCGATGACGGGAGCTGGATCAGAGGAGGTGACAGGCTTGCCTTTCGCCAAATTAGTGACGTCAGCCGGTATCAAAATCGGGGCGGGCCGAGCGCTGGGGGATTCTAGGTTGGTGAGTTTGGCCGGCACCGGCGTGCCGGTAAGAATCGGCGGGGGGAAGCTTAGCTTGAGCGGAGTCAGGGCTTCTTCCGCGCGAGCGGCGCAAGGGGCTAGACCGAGGAGAACGAGGGCGAGGATTTTATGCATGCCAAAAAAATTAAACAATGAAGTCGGAGGGTTTGTAATCATAAGCCGAGCGGGCGGCGACGGCGGGATTAACTTGGAAGATGGCGGCTTCGCTAGCGAAGGCGTGGGCGGCATCGCACGTTAGCGTGGCTTGTCCGCGAATGGCCGCAAAGAAATTTTCGAGGTGGGGCTGATGCAGCGGTTTGTCGAGCACGATGGGCAATTCGTAGGCCACGAGTGGGGCGGTTTCGCGGACATCGACTTTGCCCGCAGTTGGGGCGGCCGCGACGTAGGCGCTTTTTTTAATGTAATTAAGTTCCACCCATTTCTCCCAATCAGGGGCGCGATCTTCGCGGTAGACTTTGGTGAGGGCGGGATTTTCGGAAATCTTTACAGAGCCTTCATCACCCATAAATTGCTCGAAATATCCGCCGCCCGCGCTGGTCGTGGTGAGGACTTGATAGAAGGCGCGCGCTTTACCTTCCGGCGTAGTATATTCAAAAATTGCCATGACGTTATCGTACCATTCCCGGCCCTTGTAATAATCAGCGCCACCCGAGGCGATCACGCTGGTGGGGTTGCTTTGGAAAAACCAATTAAAGATATCGATTTGGTGCGCCCCGAGGTCAGAAATCGGCCCGCCCGACAGATCGCGGTACCAACGCCAGTTGCGGAATTGGTGCATGTCCTTGAAGCCATATTTTTTTAAGACGTCCGCTGGGATTTCCGCATTTTTGGGCCAACCAGCATCCGGGGTGACGGCGCGATTCCATTGCGCGTTAGCGTTGGTGAGGCGGCCGGGCAGGCGGGCTTTTTTGATAATATTGTCTAGGGCGTGGCGGTAGCGCGGATTGCTGCGGCGTTGGTGACCGATTTGGCACAATTTGCCTGACTCGCGCATGGTCCGCACGATGGAGCGAGCGCCTTCGATCGTATTGGACATCATCTTTTCGCAATAAACATGCAGGCCGGCCTTCAGGCAGAGATTCGTGTGCGGCGCATGCCAAAAATCAGGAGTCGCGATGATGACCGCATCGAGGCTTTTTTCCTTCGCCAGCATGTCTTCAATATCAGCGTAGGCGGCGACCTTGAAGCCGGCTTTGCCCAGACGATTTTGTCCGTAAGTGCGGCTGAAGGACCAGATATCGCAGACGGCGCGGAAATTTAGACCAGGAATGCCCAGCATGGCATCGAGTAAAATTCGACCCTGCACGCCGAGGCCGACAATGGCGACTTGCAAGGCGTCGGCGCGGGGGGTCTGCGCGCGCAAAAATGCGGGAGCTCCGAGGAGAATTCCGCCGCCGACCAAGAGGCTGGTCCGCATAAATTCGCGACGATCAACGCTGGGGGTGGGGGCAGAGGCAAGGGGAAGGGTCATGGATAATTTTACCAACGCTTGGTCAGGGCGAAGCGATTATGGCTGGCGAGTCCGAGGGCGGCGACGACGAGCAAGAGATGGATCGCGAGCCAAGCGACGCCGGCGCTCTCGTTGATTAAAATCAAGCCGAAGGAAAGGCTGAGATAAATCAATCCGTGCACCAGCAGTGACGTGCGGGTGGCGATGCCCAGCAGGAGTGCGACGCCGGCGATGATCAGCGCATAGCCGAGGGTCGCGCCGTACGGTTTGAGTAAAAAAGCCGGCAGCAGAGGTTCAGCGGCAAACTTTGCTTGGAGCGCGGTCGGAATACCTTGGTAATATTGCAAAGCGTAGACCTTGTGATCTACCGCAACCATGGCGCCGTTGATGTCGGGTTGGCCAAATTCATCGAGCAATGGTTTTTGTTCAGAAACCTTGCCGGCAAATTTCTCCAACCCCGTGATAATCGCGCGCAGGCCAAGCCACAGGCGGAGCAGGATAAAAGCGCAGCTGGAGGCGTAAGCTTCAAGGCCGCAGTCAGATTTTTGAGGGCTAGATGGCATAGCTTTTAAACAGGGATGATCCACTCGGGGGCGAGATTGGGTTTGAGCAAAGCATCGACGGCGGGGACGTCGAGGGCAGACATTTTTTCGCGATTCCAGATGATCGGCTGGCCGGTGCGTTGGGCTAACGTGCCGAGCAGCACAGCCTCGGTGAGCGGCGCGCTGTAATCAAAATCAGCGCCGGCTTTACCGCCGTCGCGAATCGCCCGGAACCAGTCGTCGAAATGGCTGCCCTTGAGTCGCGGGATGGTGGCGGGAGGCAGGTGGGTATAAAATTCCTTCTCCAGTTCGAGCGGGAAAATCTGGGGTCGGCTGCTGGCGCGCATATCGGGCACCAAAATAGTTCCGCGGGTGCCGACGAAGGCGATGACGTTGGTTTCTTTAGCGATCAAGGCCGCCGGCACGTGAGGAACGGCAGTAGGTTTATTTAGGACGTCTCCCTTGTAGCCATTGCACCAATGCAGTTTTACCGCTGGGCGCGAGCCGCGGGCGGGATATTCGTAGATTGTATCGGAACAGCGCGGCACGGTTGGTCCGCCGCGGTGGGGGGAATTGTCAGTGACGCGGGTCGGGAAGCCAACGCCGAGCACGGTTTCGACGACGTCCATCATGTGGACGGCGATATCACCGATCGCGCCGGAGCCAAAATCCCACCACGAGCGCCAAGCTTGGGGCACGTAGCGAGAGGTATAAGGCCGCGGGCGGCGGCCACTGAGCCAGACTTCCCACGGAAAGCCATCTGGCATGGGTTCCGCTGGGGCATCGGTCTGGAGGCCCGACCAGCGCTGCAGATTAAGTCGATCGGTCCAAAGATACACTTCGCTGATTTGACCGACAGCCCCGGCATCGATCCACTCTTTAAGCACGCGCAAGCCGCTAAAGCTATGACCTTGGATGCCCATTTGGGTCACGACCCGAGATTTTTTCGCCATGGCATGAAGCTGGCGAGTTTCCCAAATCGTGGGGGCGAGGGGTTTTTCGATATAGACATGCTTGCCCAGCTGCATGGCCACCATGCCGGTGGTATAATGGGCATGGTCGGGGGTACTGATGATCACGGCGTCGATCTCGCGGCCGAGTCGATCAAACATGGCGCGAAAATCTTTAAATTGAGGGACGTTCGGGAATTGCTTGTACGCATCGACGGCGCGGTTCGGATCGACGTCGCAAAAAGCCACATAATTATTGGCGGACAAGCTGAGCGCTGGTTCGCGGCCTTTGCCGCCGACGCCAACAAAAGCGAGATTGATGCGGCTATTGGCGGAAGGGCCGCCGTCACGCGCCCGCACGATGGCTGGAAAAGCCCAAGCGCTGGCGGCGCCCAAGGCGAGGCGCCGCAGAGCTTCGCGGCGAGAGATCGGGGCTGGGCGTCGGCTATCAATCTGGCGGTGGTGACGGGACATAATGAGAAGGGTAAAGATGAACGTGCTTCTACGCAGAGCTACAACCTCCCTAGGCTAGGAGCAAGCGCTCAGCAGAGAAGGGGTGGGAATTACAGGCGCTCGATGAATAAATTGCGAAATTCAACTTGGCCGCCGTGATCTTGCAGTCCGACGCGACCGGCGCGGGCCATATCTTTATACGCCGTTTTAAATTTGTTGGCGGTGCCGTCGGGGTTGAAGCCCGCGGTGGTCCACTCGTCGAGATTCACTTTATTAACCACTTCGCCGTTGAGCATGACGCGGAGCGATTTGCCTTTGGCGGTAATCACGTAGCGATTCCATTCGCCGGGCACAATGGGCACCACGCGAGCGGGGGCCGCGATATCGTAGACGGCTCCGACCAAGTGTACGGGTTTAACTTCATCGCCTTGCAGGATTTGAACTTCGATTGAATTGTGCAGCCATTGCACGATGTCAGTGGTGCGAATAAAGACGCCGCTGTTCGATTTTTTCTGTGCCCGGAATTCAAGCGTAAGAATAAAATCGCCGTAGCTTTCTTTCGTCCAGAGATCGCCATTGGCTTTGGCCTCGGCGGGGCGCGTGGGGGCGAGCACGCCCTCGGCCGAGAAGGCCCAAGCCCCCGTCCGCATATCGGCGTTGCTGAGATCCGCCGCAAACAGCGGTTGCGGCGCGGGCCAGCGGGCAGAATCGCGGCTGCGATCCGAGGCTAAGGCGGCGTGAACATCCAAATTATAGCCCGCGGGAGCGATCAAGCCGCGGGTGAGATCATTCGTCGAGACTGCGCCGGCCGAGCGGAAAAAAGTAACGCAGCGCTCAACTTCGGCGAAGAGGGCGGGTGAGATATGTTCATACTCAATGTAAGCGATGCCCTGAAAGCCCTGGCGGCGAAGCTCAGCTAATTGTCCGGCCACGTTGGAAGTGCCCGTGCCCCAAGGTAGATCGCGGGAGCGTTTGCCGCGTTCCGCGATATCTTTAAAATGCAGCGAATTGATGTGGCCCGCGGCGAGTTGCAGCGCCGCGACGGGCTCGAGACCGGTGCGGGCCCAGTGGCCGGTGTCAGCGCATAGCCCAAAGCGATCACCCAGTTTAGCAATCGCCGTGAGCGCGGTTTGCGGCTGAGCGTAAAATGAAGGGGCCGGGTGATTGTGGAGGGAGATCTTGAGCGAAGTTTTGGCCACGGTGGGCGCGATAGCCGTCAACATGTCGGGCTTAGCTTCGGTCACGATTTCCTGTAAGCCGGCTGCTTGGGCGAAGGCGAAGAGGACGGTCCATTCCGCCGCATCTTTTGGGGTGATGATGCCGTAGCTGGTGATGGTGACATCTTTGGCGAGGGCGAGGGCGAGAATTTCTTTCAGCGCCGCCGCATCCATCGTGTGGTGAAATTTACCAGTCAGGCCGCCGCCCAAAGTTTGGCCGGGATAGGCTTGCAGATAGCGAATGCCTAGCGTGTGCGCTTGGCCGAGAGTTTCGACCAGGGTAAGATTGCGGAACGTCCAAGCTTGCAGGCCGAGTTGCGGCTGGCCCGCCGCTATGGTTGGGGTGGGCGAGGAGCAGGAGCTCGCCAGCAAGCAACCGACGGCGAGGAGGAGAAGAGAAAAGCGTTTCATGTTAAAGAAAGAGAGAATCGTTATTAATAAACTCGGTAGGCTTTGCTGACGAAGCGATCGGCGGAGGGCAAATTACTGCAAATCATGCGGGCTGAATCCCATTGGATCGGCTGGCCGGCGCGTATCGCCAGATTTCCGAGGAGACAGAATTCCGTGAGATCAACCGCGTGATCGACAAAGTTAGAGCCTGGCGCGGGACCCTGGCCTTTGCAGGCGGCGATCCATTCGAGATGCGGATTGGATTTAGGGACGCGGGGGATGACGCGTTTGGGTCGATCGGTAAATGCTTTCATGCGCGACTCAGGCAGCAGGCGCGGAGCGGCGTTGTAATCATCGGGGTTAATCAGCACGCCTTTATCGCCGTAATAAATGGAACCGCCGCTGGGTAATTTACCGCCAGCACCGAGCTCAGCCGGCACCGGCGGCTTGTGGTTGCCATCGTACCAGACCACCTTGACGGGCGCACGCTGGCCGCGTTGCGGAAATTGGTAGGTGACGATTGAAGCGTTGGGCGCGATCACATCGCTCCCGCCTTCGCTGGTGGCGCTGATGCTAACATCGCCGCGAAGATCGAGGGTCCAGAAAGCGGCATCCATAATATGGCAGCCCATATCACCGAGTGCACCGCAGCCATAATCCCAATAGCCGCGCCATTTGAAGGGGGCGATGGTGCTATTGTAGCCGCGTTCGGGGGCGACGCCTAACCAGAGATTCCAATCCATGGTATCGGGCGCCGGCTGCGCTGCGGGCAGGGGAATGCCCTGCGGCCAAACGGGACGATTGGTCCAGAAATGCACTTCGCGCACGGTACCGATCACGCCGGCCTCGATCCATTCCTTGGTTAGGCGGGTGCCTTCATTGGCGTGGCCTTGATTGCCCATTTGGGTAACCACCCCGTGTTTGGCCGCGGCGGCTTTGAGGATCCGCGCCTCCGCGATCGTGTGGGTGAGAGGCTTTTGGACGTAAACATGCTTGCCCATTTCGATCGCCATTAAGGCCACGGGAAAATGCATGTGATCGGGCGTGGAGACGGTGACAGCGTCGATGCGATCACCCATTTCAGTCAGCATTTGCCGGAAGTCGCGGTAGCGTGGGACGAGCGGCAGTTCTGCAAAAGCCGCGCGGCCTCGGGCAAAATCCACATCGCAGAGGGCCACGATATCTTCGCCGAGGCAGGCCATGGTATCGCTGTAGCCTTTGCCATCAATCCCGACGCAGGCCACGCGCAGTTTGCGGCCGCTGGTCACCAGGTTTTTAAAACGAGTCGGGGCATTCGTCTCCGCGGTGAAGCCACGAGGGGCGAGGCCGGCCGCGAGGGCGGCGAGCGAGGCGGTTTTTAGAAAGCGACGACGGGTGACGAGATGTGGCGGGGGAATATTCATAGGGGGAATTAAAGGCTAAGCACAGTAGCCAGCTGCGATGAAGAAATTAGGCAGGGCAAGCCGCGGGAGATAGATTACGGTAGAGGCGACGCGGCAACCATGAGGCTAGTGGTTTTAAAATT
>NEUY01000064.1 GCA_002304425.1 Opitutia bacterium Tous-C10FEB | reverse complement strand
TGGAGAGTCGCGCGCAACCAGGGATCGAGCAGGAAACTATTTTTCTCCAAGCGGCCAATGTACTGCTCAAGCTTAAGCAAATTGATCGCGCTCGCGTATTACTGGCGCGAGTGAATGCCCCCGTTTTATTGAAACAGAAAAAAACTTTGCTCGACCAGTTGCCGAGCAAGGCTGAGAAGTAGACCCACATGTCGCTCCTCTCTCGGCTGGAACGTAACTTAGGTCGCTACGCCATTCCCGATCTTTCGCTCTACCTGATAATCGGGCAGGTGATGATTCTGGGCTTTGCGCTCTTGGGGCAATTTGACGTGGGGCGGATTATGTTACTGCCGGCGGCGGTGCAGGCGGGCGAATTTTGGCGCTTGGGCACATTTTTATTAGTCCCACCCGTTACCACCTTAACGCTGACGAGTGCGCTCTTCCTCGCCTTTGGGTGGTATCTTTTTTACCTCATGGGCAGCGCGCTGGAGCAGCACTGGGGAGCCTTACGTTTTAATGGATTTATTTTACTGGGTTGGCTGCTGACGGTCGGCGCGGCTTTTGTCACGCCCGCCCTGTATGCGACTAACGCTTATATGGCGGCGACGGTGTTTTTGGCGTTCGCGTATTTGAATCCAGATTTTGTGATGTATATTTTCTTTTTTCTGCCGGTAAAAATCAAGTGGTTGGCGCTGATTCAGTGGTTGGGTTATGGCTTTATTTTAATCGTCGGCACTTGGGCGGAACGTTTAATGATCCTCGCTTCGGCGGGTAACTTTCTGGTGTTTTTTGCGCGCGATCTTGTGCGTTCAGTTGGTTCCGGTCAGCGCCGGCAAGCCTGGCAGGCGCGAAATTTTGCGGCGGCCAATAATGAACGGGAGCCCCGGCATCGGTGCCATCTGTGCAACCGCACGGATCTCACCCACCCGCAACTCGATTTTCGTTACTGTTCCAAGTGTGCGGGCGACCAGTGTTATTGTAGCGAGCATATTTTCACCCACCTCCATGTCGTGGGCGATCCCTCGGTAAAAAAATAGCTTATGCCTTTAGCGCTTCCTTCGACTGGTGCTACCCTTGGGGCTTGGCTAAGGTATGCGGAGAAACTTTATGCCCAGCATAATGTGGCGCTCGGCCAAGTTGCCGTCACCGCTCATGATGAAGCGCTTTATCTTTTGCTGCATGCGCTCGGTTTGCCGCTGGATAGTTCCGCCGCCGTTTTGCGGCGCAAAGTAACGATCACGCAAGCGCGCAAGCTGGCCGAGCTTTTGCGCCGCCGTTTAGAAGACCATGTACCGGCGGCTTATCTCACGCGCGAAGCTTGGCTCGGCGCGCACCGTTTTTACGTGGATGAGCGGGTAATTATTCCGCGGTCTTATTTTTTAGAAATTATTCCGGAACAACTCCCGCATTGGTTGCCGGCTAATCAGCCCGTGCAGCGGGTGGTCGATGTTTGCACGGGTTCGGGTTGTTTGGCGGTCTTGCTGGCCCATCAATTTCCTGAGGCGAAGGTCGATGCGATTGAATTATCCCCCGAGGCGCTCGCGGTCGCACGGCTGAATATTGCAACCCATCGACTCGGTTCACGGATTAAATTGTACCAGTCCGATGTGTTTGATGCGGTTCCTCAGAGAAAATATGATATTATTTTGAGTAACCCACCGTATGTGCCGACGAAGGAATTGCGCGATCTTCCCGTTGAATTTAAAAATGAGCCCGCGCTGGCTCTCGATGGGGGTAAGGATGGCTTAGCGATTATTCGAAAATTACTTCGGCAATCCCGTGAGCGCTTGCAGGCCCATGGAGTGGTGGTGTTAGAAGTAGGCGGTCTGCGCGCAGCGATGGATCGGGCTTTCCCAGCGCTCGATTTACACTGGCTGCATACCGAGGACGGCGAAGATTGCGTCTGTGCAATTCACGCCGCCCGCCTGCGGGCCGCTGCTCTGTAACCTAATACACCTTAACCGGCGATGGTGGCCGCGCTTTGTAATTCAAAATTATTACAATCAGCGCGTGGTTGGGCGGCGGCTTTTAACTTTATCGAAAAAGGTAAAGCATTGCCCACCTAGCTGAACTCCAGGCTCAGCTCTTAACTGGAGGGCTTAGCCTGAGAGTCCCGCGTGGGCAGTCCGGCATCAATCCAACCTTGGGGCTTACCAGCACAGACAGACTCGAGCCCGATGGCTTTGATCATCCCGATGATTTTATCGCAGGGGGTAACGTCATCACATTGAATTATGACCAACTTTCCTTCCGCTGCACCGAGAGCAGGCTTCCAGCCGCCAATTAACCCAGCCTCAAAATCATGGAAGGATAATAGAGCAGCGGGAGAAGCCACCTTCGTTTTGGCCCAGGCAGAAGGGGCGCGCGCATCTATCAGAATAGCCTTATGAGCGGCAATCAGGTCGGCCGCTTTTTGCGGGGAGATTTGCTCTGCTGCAACTGCTGCAACTGCTGCAACTGCTGCAACTGCTGCAACTTGAACGAACCGCCGAGGAGAGGGAAAATGCATGGATGAATACATACTAAGATTACATAATCGCTTACGTTCCTATAAAGAATGGTAAAGGAAAAACTGCATTAATTAATCACTAGAGCAAATTAATTTATGCTAGTTAATCTGCGAACCCTCGCTCTCGTTGTGATAGTCAGAGCCATGAACGCTCTATCATTCAATTAACGGCGCAGACTTTTCGGCAGAATCCTGTACCCAATCTACTTGCGTCAGCTACTCGGCTCCGCCGCGCGGAATGCTAAGATTCCCCCGGTCCGTTAGGGGCTCAGTTTGTAATACAATATATTACAAACTCGCCGCCTGGCCGTTTTCCAAAGTACGCCCGCGGGATAAATGCCTTAACGGTTATTTTTCTTTTTTGGCGTTACATTCTTCAGCCCGTCAGCCAATGGGGCGGCGGGGAAGTCGGGTTCGGGTAGGCGATTAATTACGAGCTGCTGGCCAATGGTGAAGAGGCCGTTGATCGTGGAATAAAGGGCGAGACCTGACGCGAAATTATAGCAGAATAAGGTGAATATCCAGGGCATGATTTTCATCATGGTGGCTTGGGCTTTATCGGTCGTGGGCATCGGGGTGAGGCGCATTTGGATGATCATCGTCGCCCCCATGAATAACGGCATGATATTGATCGGCAGGCCGAAGATATGACCGATCGTATCCGGTGCAGATAAATCGGTGGCCCAGAGAAAAGACGCGAAGCGCAATTCCGAGGCGCTTTGCAGCATGGTAAAAAAGCCGATAAAAAATGGGACGGTGATGAGAATCGGAATACAGCCGCCCAGGGGATTAACTTTATTTTCCTTAAACAGCTTGAGGGTTTCCGTCTGAATTTTCTGCGGATTATCTTTATATTTTTCCCGCATGGTCTGCATGAGCGGATTCAGTTTTGCCATCCGCTTCGAGGACTTCGAGGCGGCGAGGGTGAAGGGCAGGAAAAAAGTTTTGAGTAGCAGCGTGGTGATAACGATGGCCCAACCCCAATTTGGTACGAGGGAGTGGACCCAAGTCATAATCGTTAGGAGCAGGGGAGCGAAAAAGCCGGAGAAGAAAATTTTCCCGAAGCCGGACGAGAACTGCATGATTTTCTCTTCGCCCTGTTTAAATATATCGGCATTCGAGATGCGCTTATATTCATTGGGGCCGGCAAATAATACCGCGCCAAAAGTGGACGATGCGCCCGCGGCAAGCGGTTTAAGTTCGAAGCGCGCATAGCCGGTGATGCCATAAGCCTCAACTGCGGTGTCAGGGGCGGTCGGTACAAGCTTGGTGCGTTCGATGCGGACGCCGGTGCCCGGTTGATCAGGGGTGAGAATCAGGGCGAAGAACTGATTCTTCACCGCCGCCCAGTGGATCGCCGCGGTGCGCTCGAGGTAAGGTGGCGGGGTCCCATCCTTTAGGCCAACCATCGCCAAGAAACCACCGCCTTGCAGATCGCTTTGGCCAATAAAACTGGCATCGCTGCCATCAGAGTAACCGACATTAAGATAGATCCCGAGATCGTGTTCGTTAAGTGGGGCGGCGGTTCCGAGATTAAAAGAGGCGCGCGGGAGAAGGAGAACTTTGCGGGTTAAGTTACGGAAGGTCGTCTCATGGCGGATTTGATAATCATCTTGGCCCACCGCTTTCGCCAAAGAGTAGCGGCGAGTGACTTCTAGTCCGTCGGCGACGGTGCGGTAGACGAGCTCGTCGGCGGTTTGCGCCACCACGGTGTAAGCGGTGAAACGGTCAGCGCCGGGGAAGTCAGTGAGGCTTAAAGCGGGTGCGGCCGGGGGCGCATTAAGGGTGTACAGGGGGTCCTGGCCTTTAGTTTCAGGGTATTTTTTCAGACCGACCTGGTGGATCGCTCCGCCCTGATTGGTGAATTGCACCGTGATGAAATCATTGGACAGGGTGACGTACTCGGCCGGGCCGGTTTTGGCGGCTGACAACCCGGCGTCATTTGGCGAGGTGATCGACGGAGATTTTTCATTCGCCGCCGTTGGCAAGCCGGTGGGCTGGATGGAGGTTTCTGCGGGGGGATTACCGGAAGGGGCCACCGGCGGAGCCAGGCGGGCGCTGAAGTAGAAGCTCACCATTGCGGCGATGAGGAGCAGCACACCGATCACTGTATTCTTTTTATCCATGGGAGAAACGAAGCTTAACGATGAGGAACAAGAGGAGCGCCGCAAGACCGGGCGCTGATGCGCGCGGTACGAACGCAGGAAAATTTAACAGCCGGGACGAGATCTTCGCCCCCGGGATGCCAAGGTCCGCACTTGACGAGCCGCCGCGCGGCAAGAAAGAGGCCAAAAAATAAACCGTGGGTTTGGAAGGCGTCGCGGGCATAGTGCGAACAAGTGGGGCTGAAGCGGCAGCCCATCGCAGGGTTGAGGGCAGCTAAAGCGGGTGACACGGAATGCTGGTAAAGCCCAATGAGGCCACAGGCCATTTTGGCCGGGAGCGCGCGGAGGCGTGGAATAAAGCGAGCGCGGGAATCAGGCATGGGGCGCGGGCTTGTTAGGCTTAAATTTTAGGCAAGCTTGGGTAAAACGTTGTTCTACATCAGCAAACTCGAGTCGAAGGAGGGCGGGGCGCGCGGTCAGGACAAGATCGAGACCGACTGGTACGAGGGACTGATGGCGGCGGTAGATTTCGCGCAGCCGGCGTTTGGCTCGGTTACGATGAACCGCATTACCAACCGAGGCGCGGGATGCGACCACGCCAACGCGGGCGGGAGTGAGCGCAGTTTCAGCGGGACGCGTCCGCCAAGTCAGGAGGAAAGCTCCGCAATCGGTGCGGCGGCCCTGCTCACGGACGGTGCGGAAATCGTCGTTGCGCCGCAGGCGTTGCCCGGCGCGCAGGTTCATTTTAGACGACCGTGAGGCGTTTGCGGCCCTTGCGGCGACGGGCAGCGAGAACTTTACGGCCACCGCGGGTGGCCTTGCGGGCGCGGAAACCGATCTTACGGGCGCGTTTCTTGCGATGTGGGCGAAATGTAGGTTCCATGGTGTTATAAGAAAAAGAGGTCCAAAGTCATTGATGGGGGCGGGGGGTGTCAAGCGAGAGGTTTCCGGTAAAAAAGGCCGGCGGCAAGCCTAGGACGGTTACTTTCTCGCTTTGGGTTTCGCCTGTGAACAACCTGCGCGCAAATAGTTTTTGCGTTCGGGGGCGGAAACGTGACCTTGGGCGCATGGCCGAGGCATGCAACCATCCGACCCCTTCTCCGGCAGATCAACCTGCCTCACCGGCTCCCGCCTCCCCGGCGCGGAAGGGTGGTCCGTTGTTCTGGACAGTCACCGGCAACGACTTCGGGCGCTCGATCAGCTGGGCCAAGCAGCAGCCCAATGCGGTATCCGAGCAGATAAAGACCGCGCTCTCGTCCTCGTCCCCGAAGACGAAGTAAGTCTTTTAGAAGCCACGGGGGGTGAATGGGCAGCCTTAGGTGACGCCATTCGGGCGTTTCGGCAGCATTTGCCTATTATACCGTTTGAGGTGTTTGGCTTTAGTTCAGAAGTGGAGGATCCCTTTGAGGTTGATAGCCCAAAATTGCGGCGAATTGGTGGTGGGGTGGAAGCTTTGGCTTTTGTCGATGACCAGCATTCGGTTTATAAATTTTTTCTGTTTCGCGAAGGGGGTGACGTCGGGGCGACATTTGCTTTTCAGCGTGGTGAAAGTGATTTGCTCAATGCGACCGCCGTGCCTGGCAGTTATCGAATGCTTTTGGCCAAACTAGAACTTACGCATCAATTTGGCATTCCTACCGAAATAATCGGAATTACGCCGGAAGGTATTATCGTGGCGAAGCAGACTTTTGGGCGGATGCTGCCCGAAAAAACTGACGTCTCTGGCCTCGACCCCGCCAACCTGATTCCGATTCCCTCGCGGTTTCTGCGGGCTGATCGTGATCATCCGCGACTCGCTTTTTTAGCTGGGGTACCCTGGTTGGTTGCCGACACGCATGATCGCAATGTCGTGGTCGATGAAAATGGTACCTGGCGAGTGATTGATTTAGTCGCGGCACCATTGCCGGCCGAGTGGATAGCTGAGTTAGCGCTCTTTCGTGATTGGATTGAGCGCGCGCGGCATGACCCTCGCGCCGAGGTGTTGGCGGCAGTTAATGACGACGAATTATAGCACCAAGCGGCGGGCCAGCCGCTGGCGGGCGGCCGCTATTTTAATTTTTATCGCTGGCCAGAAAGGCGAGGACGTTGGCGGCCTGCCGGCCGGTGACCCCAGTATCTTTGTAGACCACCTTGCCGCCTTTGATCACATAGCACTCGCGTGAGGCCATCATCATCACGGATTGACCAAAGGCTTTGACAACGAGTTTGTCGGTGTCCGCCAAGAGCGGGAAGGGAAAGTGGTTCACCGCTTTAAACTCTTTTTGTTTTTCGATGGAGTCGGTGCTCACGCCGATCACGGCCGCGCCAAATTGCGTGAGTTCCGCGCTCGCATCGCGCAATGAGCAACCCTGTGCGGTGCAGCCCCCCGTGAGGGCGCGCGGATAAAACCAGACCACGGTGTAGCGATTGGCCTGATAGACTTCGCCTAGGTTGAGCGTTGTGCCAGTATCAGTGAGGGCTGAGACCACGGGGGCTTGGTCGCCAACTTTGAGTGGTTCGGCCGAGGCTTTGGAGAAAAGAATCATCGAGGAGAAAAGAAGAGCAGTGGTTAATTTCATGAGCTGGTAGCCTACTCAGGTTGCGTTGGTTGGCAAGTGGACGCAGCTCACCGCGGTGGGTGGCTCAAATATAATACATTTCCGCCGGGTTCTTCGTGGCGAGCTGGTTGAGCGTGTAGCTCTTGGTTTTTTTGACCAAATCAGCACTGATTTCGCCCCAGACTTGCTTGAGGCGTCGGCCACTCCGGCCTTGAAAGTTGCCGCTGAGATGAAGGCACTCACCTTCGACCGCCAGCAAGATATCGTAGAGGGAAATTTCTTCAGGGCTCCGCGCGAGGACATAGCCGCCTAGGCTGCCGCGGCGGCTGGTGATGAGGCCATGCGTGCGGAGTTTCCCCAGAATTTGCGCGAGAAAATTAGCGGGCACCGCTTCGGTTTGGGCGAGGTGATCAATCTGCGCGAGCGTTCCCGAGCCATGCAAGCGGGCGAGTTCGGCCATGACGCGGCAGGCGTAATCAATCTTAACAGAAACCTTCATTGATTTCGCATGCTACGTAAGGCGCTCATGCGAGCAACCTTTTTGGTAACCGGAAAAAGCCTGGCGGCCCTGCGCCCAGAAGGTAACGGAGAAAGTGCCGGTATTAGCCCCCGGGCATTTTAATCCGTCAGATCGCGTAATCGCCAAACTCGGGCTTGATCACTTCGCTGGGAGGAGCAAGCAGGCCGGCGGCGACGGTGGCGTTGGTCCCTGGCTCGATTAGGATAAAAGAGCCGGTGAGTCGATTGGTCGTGTACCCATCGAAATAGAGGGGTTGGGCGGCGTGCAGGCGAATTCCCCCAAGATCGTTCATGGCTAGTTCAGCTGGCTCGGGCTCTGGATCGAGGGTGGCGATGTTGAGTTTGTGCAGAATCTCGGTGACGACCACCGGCACGGTTTGAGTGGTGTGTTTAAGAAGATATTTTTTCCCCCGCCGCAAGGCGACCGGATGCATCCAGCAAATCTCTGCCTGCAAGTTACGGCTGGTACCCGGGAGGTGGTCGGTGCCGACCAGCATACTGCCGCGGCTGATATCGATATCATGGTCGAGGACGAGGGTGACCGATTGTGGGCAGAAGGCTTCAGCCACCGGGCCGTCATAGGTCCAGATTTGCCGGACGTTGGTCACGACGCCGGCGGGGAGGGCGATAAGTTTTTGGCCAGTACGAACAATACCCCCGGCGATTTGGCCGCTGACCCCGCGAAAATCATGGAAGGTCTGATTGGTCGGATTATGGGGGCGGTTGACCCATTGAACCGGAAAGCGGAAGCCATTTAAATTCCAGTCGCTCGCGATGTGGACACTCTCTAGGTGATCGAGTAGCGGCGGTCCTGCGTACCACGGTGTGTGGGGTGACCGCTCAACGACGTTGTCGCCGTTGAGGGCGCTGAGGGGGATAAATTTAACATCTTGAATATCGAGGCGGGGTAAAAACTCTTCAAATTCGGCGCGGATTTCGTTGAAGCGAGCTTCGCTCCAGCCCACGAGATCCATTTTATTAATGGCCACCACGAGGTGGGGAATGCGGAGTAATCCCGCAAGGGCGGTGTGGCGGCGGCTCTGTTCAATTACTCCGGTACGAGCATCGATGAGGACAATGGAGAGATTAGCGGAAGACGCGCCGGTCACCATATTGCGCGTGTACTGAATATGGCCGGGGGTATCCGCGATGATGAACTTGCGGCGGGGGGTCGCGAAGTAACGATAGGCAACATCGATCGTGATGCCCTGTTCGCGCTCGGCCCTCAGGCCATCGGTGAGGTTGGCGAGGTTGATTTGACCGTTACCGGTGATATCGGCGGAGCGCTCGAGAGCCGCCAATTGATCCTCCATGATTGATTTTGAATCAAAGAGAAGTCGGCCGATCAGGGTGGATTTACCATCATCGACGCTCCCGCAGGTATTAAACCGGAGGATGTCGATGGGTACAGTCGCAGAAGAGGCCGACGGCATGAGTGGGGTGAACATGTTAGAAATAACCCGCTTTTTTGCGGTCCTCCATCGCAGCTTCGGACGTTTTATCGTCGGCGCGGGAACCGCGTTCCGTGATGCGGGCCGCCGCAATTTCCGTGATGATATCAGCGACGGTGGTGGCGGTAGATTCGACGCAGCCGGTGCTCATGATATCGCCGATCGTGCGGACCCGCACGACCAAGTTACCGACTTCCTCTCGAGCGGTGGGTGGGGTCAGCTGATTGACTGGCAACCATTGGCCGCTGCGGCGAACACACGCTCGTTGATGGCTAAAATAAATACTCGGCACCGCTAACTGCTCGCGTTGGATGTATTCCCAGACGTCCATTTCCGTCCAGTTGCTCAACGGGAACACGCGCATATTTTCCCCGGGATTGAGGCGGCCGTTGTATAGGTTCCAGATTTCGGGGCGTTGATTTTTGGGATCCCATTGGCCAAAGCGGTCGCGAAAACTGAAAAAACGCTCCTTGGCGCGGACTTTCTCTTCGTCACGACGGGCGCCACCAATGCAGCAGTCGAAACGAAATTCCTCAATCGCCGCCAGGAGCGTGGGGATCTGTAAGCGATTGCGGCTGATCTCCCCTGGGACTGGTTGGGCTAGACCTTGCGCGATAGCGGCCTCGACGGTTCGGATGATCAATTTGGCGCCGAGTTGCTGCGCGCGTTGGTCGCGAAATTCATTGAGTTCAGGAAAATGGTGGCCGGTGTCGATATTGAGGAGGGGGGTGGGGAGATCGGATGGGCGGAAGGCCTTCTCGGCCAATCGTAGCAGGCAGATGGAGTCTTTCCCTCCAGAGAAAAGCAGCGCCGGCCGTTCAAATTCGCCGGCGACTTCGCGGAGGATATGAATCGCCTCGGTTTCGAGGTGTTGCAGGTGATCGAGGTGGTAACTTTTCATGAACAAGGGAAGGGCTCCGCTCGAGGCAGGGGCCAAAAATATTTGATAAAGATTAGGCCGAGTCCGCTGGTTTACCCCAAGCGGCGTGTAAACCGCACTCGCGCTTTTCATCGGCTTTAGCTGGATCGAAATAGTCCCACTCATTGGGTAGGCGGTATTTTGCTAAGTAAGCTTCGAGGTCAGCGTCGGTGGCGTAGAACCACGGGCTCACTTTCAGTACGCCGAAATTTGTATCCAAGGAGAGCAGGTCGAGGCTGGCGCGCTGGGTGTTTTGGGTGCGGCGAAGCGCCGTCAGCCAGACGGTCGGCGCGAGGGCGCGCAGGCCGCGCTGAAATGGTTCTAGCTTCATCTGGGTGCTAAATAATTTAAGGCCGGCCTCATCAGCGAGAGTCGGAATGGGGCCATACAGGGCATCGCGATGCGCGGCAGACAAGCGCGGCAGGTAAGTTTGGAGATTAAGTCCAAGAAGGGCGCGCAGCGCTTCGGCGTGTTGATAGGTGGCGGGCCGGTTGTAGCCGTGGTCAACCCAAAGAATGGGAATATTGGGTTGGGCTTGTACCGCTAGGTGCAAAATCGCCGCTTCGTACGGCCGAAAATTAGTTGAGACAACGGCGCGGCCCGCGGCTTGGGCGATCGCCCACTGCGTGATTTCGAGAGGGGATTTAGTCCGCAGCGTGGTGTTCCAGTGCGTGAGTTCGGCTGGAGTCATCTCAATTGGTCGCGGGGGTGGCCGGGGTCACGAGCGCGATTTTTTGTTCTGGCCAAATCACGCGGGCACAAAAATCGCCGAGGCGTTCACCGCCGGTTCGATCATTTTTCCAGCGGGTCAGGAGGGGGCGGAGCACGGGGACAATTTCGTCTACTTTTACGCTGGCGCGGTATTCCTGATTTAGGCGCGTAGTGCCAGCGTTGCCGCCGAGGTAGAGGCTATATTTTCCGGGCGCGCGGCCGACGAAGCCGATCTCCGCCAGATAAGGGCGGGCGCAGCCATTCGGGCAACCGGTCATGCGGATGATAATTTCTTCGGCACTTAAACTCAATTCAGCCAACAGCCCTTCAATTAACGTGAGGATTCCTGGCAGCGCCCGTTCGCTTTCGGCCAGTCCGAGGCCACAGGTCGGCATCGAAGGGCAAGCCATCGAGGCGCGGCGGATGGCGCCGGCTTGATTTTCAACGGGAATCCCGTGCGCGCCGAGTTCAGCGGTGATCGCATCTTTTTGGTCAGTCGCTACGCCGGCGAGGAGAAGATTCTGTGAGGGAGTGAGGCGGACTTCCGTTTGAAAGGTCGTCACAATTCGGCGCAGGGCAGTTTTTAGCTGACGTTCTGGGGTGTCTTTGATCCGGCCAGTTTCGACATAGAGGCCGAGGAACCAGCGCCCATCCGTTTGGCGGTGCCAGCCGAATAGATCACCTTGGCGCTCAAAATGAAAAGCGCGCGCCGGCTCTAATTTAAAACCGGCGCGGGCCTCGACTTCGTGGCGAAACCAGTCGGCTCCGCGTTCCGCGATAATATATTTGAGCCGAGCATGCTTGCGATTGGTGCGGTCCCCAGAGTCGCGGTAGGCGGTCAGGACCGCTTTGGCGACGTCGACCAATTGCTCAGCGCGGAAGAATCCGAGGACATCGGCGATGCGCGGGAAGGTGGCCGGATTATTGTGGCTCATGCCAAGACCGCCGCCGCACAGTAAATT
>NEUY01000063.1 GCA_002304425.1 Opitutia bacterium Tous-C10FEB | reverse complement strand
GTTTGCTAAGCATGCGAAGCTGCCCTCGACGCCTTACATTCCCGCCTCGTTGCCTCCCCGCTAGCGCTGGCGGGGTTCAGATTTAATCGTGCCACCCAGCCGGATTTTTTCCGGCAGGGGTACGGGCAGCAATATGCTCGGCCCTGGCTAGGATGGGCTCAGCGTTCGTGGTGCCTTGCGTCAATTAGGTGCACCGCAAATTTATCGTAGCCGTCATCAGTAGCCGCGGCACCGGCCGATAATTTGCCGATCAATGATGGGCCTACCTGGGCCGCCATGAGACAGCTCGCGAGCCCGCTAGAGATGGAGGTCGCCGATATGCGAGCGCGTTCCGCTGCGAGGCGTGCGATCTCGGACGGCAGGATGCGCGGTAGGATTAAGGCGCGGGCAATTTCCCGCGTTGTCACACTGCCGTCACGAAACCGTAACAAAGCCCCGCTATGTTCTATGAGTGCAACGGTGTTCCTACCGCTGCACTTACTTAAAACTAACTCAGACCACATCCCATGTTTAAACTTAAAACCAAACTGCTCGCTTTCGTGGCCGCGCTTCTCTGTGCCGGCCCCGTGTTGGCCCAAGACAGCGGCCCCTTGATCGACATCCTCGTTCGCAAGGGGCTCATCAACGATCAGGAGGCCGAGGATCTTCGTGCCGATCTGGTCAAGGACTTCGCCACCACCTCCGCTGGCAAGCTGAATCTCTCGTCCTCGTTGACCGAGTTCCGCATCGCGGGCGACATGCGCGTCCGCTACGAGGGTCGCGGCGGCGAGCTGGTGAACGGTGACGACCAGAACCGCGACCGCTTCCGCTACCGGTTTCGCTCAGCGTTGACGGGCAAGCTGCTCAACAACTGGGGCTTTGGCGCCCGCCTGGAATCCGGTGGCGGCAGCCGCTCCACTAACGTCACCTTCGCGGATGACGGCGGTCCGTATGCCAAGACCAATGACGGTCTTTTCATTGGTCAGCTCTACGCCACTTGGGCGCCGACCGCCGAATGGACCTTTACCGCCGGTCGCATGGCCAACCCGCTCGTCACGACCTCGATGGTCTGGGACGGTGACATCAATCCCGAGGGTATGGCCGAGCAATACCGCACGCGCCAAGGCAACAACGAGTTCTTCGTCACGCTCGCCCAGTTCATGTATGGCACCTCAGGTAATCAGGATCCTTTCGCCGCCATCACCCCCGCCAATATCGCGGGAACCGAGGATCTGTATCTCACGGCCTGGCAGGCCGGTTACAAACGGTATATTAACGGCGCCACGACCTTCTTCCAGATCTCCCCGGTGGTGTATGCCTACCTCGGCGCCGATCAGCGGGCTAACATCGCGGGCTTCAACGGCGTTATGACTGCCACCGCGCCAGCGCCGATCAATAACCTCTTCGTTCTCGAGGTGCCCATTGAATATAACTGGGTCGCTGCCAACGGCGTGCCGCTCCGCGCCTTCGCCGATATCGCGATTAACATGGACTCCGACCAACGCGCCCGGAAGTTCGGCCGCGCCGACCTCGATGGCGAGAATATGGCCTCCCATTTCGGGTTCCAATACGGCAAGGCAACCCTGCCCGGCGAATGGGATGCTCGCGTCATTTACCAGTCGGTTGGTGCCTTTGCCCTCGACGCCAATCTAGTCGACTCCGACCTCTTTGACAGCCGCACGAACATGCAGGGCTTTATCCTTGGCGGCAACTATGCCCTCGGCACCGCCACGCAGCTTAGCGTCACCTACGCCGCGGGCGAGCGTAAAGACGACTCGGTCATCGCTTCGGGTGCGGGTGACATTGGTAGCAACAACCTTCTCAACAAATACTGGCTCCTGCAAGTCGACGTTAGCGTCAAATTCTGATCCACCTTCAACTTATTCTTCCATGAAAAAAATTATTCTTCTCCTCACCGTATTAGCCGCCGCGGCCTCGGCCTCGGCCCAAAAGCTCGTCATCAAGGGTTCTGACACCCTGGGCGCCAAACTCGTGCCCATGCTTGCCGAGGACTACAAGGCCCGCAATTCCGGCGTGGCTTTTGAGATCGCCGCCGAGGGCTCGACCACCGGCATCTCAGCCATAATCGACAGCACGGCGCAAATCGGCATGTCGAGCCGCCGGGCCCGTCCGACCGAGATGTCCGCGGCCATGGCCAAGGGGGTCTCCATGAAGCCTATCATCGTCGCCTACGACGGAATCGGCGTGATTGTGAGCCAAGGCAACCCGCTCTCCGCCCTGACTAAGCGCCAGGTCGAACAGATCTTCGCCGGTGACGTCACCGACTGGTCGCAGGTCGGCGGCACCCCGGGCAAGATCTCGATCTATACCCGCAACACCTCCTCCGGCACCTATGCTGACTTCAAGGAGCTCGCCATGAAGAAGCGCGATTACGTCTCCTCATCCCAGAAGATGGCCGGCAACGAGCAGATCGCGGCCGAGGTGGCCAAGAACGCCAACGGCATCGGCTACGTGGGCTTGGCCTATCTGAGCGATCCTGGCGTAAAGACGGTGTCCATTGAGGGCGCGACGCCGACCGAAGAGTCCGTGCTGGCGAAGAAATATCCCTACGCCCGGCCGACGTTCTACTACACAAACGGCGAGCCGACCGGCGAGGCGGCCAAGTTTGTCGAGTTCACCCTCAGCGATGAGGGTCAGCAAGTTGTCCGCAAGGTCGGCTTTGTTCCTGTCCGCAAGCTAAACTGATCTTACGCATAGAGTGTGTTCACTGCCGCCTGCAGCCCATTAAGGGACTGCGGGCGGCCTCTTTTGTAACCTAATCGTAACCTGCCTCGGTTGACCGGCCCCAAGGGCCGGCCCGAAGCTACCGCACACCACTCGGAATGTCCGCTACTACTGAAAATCGTTCGCTCGGACGCTTGCCCACCCGTGAAGCGCTCCTGCAAAAGCGGCGCGGCTGGTTTTTCGGGATGTCCGGTGACCAGTTCGTCAAATATCTGTTCCAGGGCAATGCAACGATCTCGATTATCGTGCTGGGACTCATCACTTTCACGATCTTCCGGGACGCCGTCGGTTTCATCCCGATGAACCACGCCAGCCTGGCCGTCTACCGGCTGGCCGGCTTGGAGTATGTCGACATCTACCGCGAACAGCTGACCACGCACAGCACCATGTCGCGCTACCTGGCGAGCGTGCGGGCCCAGAAGCTCGACCAGCTGATGAACAAGGAAGGTCTCGCCCCCGCGGCGGCCATGGCCACGCTGGCCGAGTTTGATGATTTTGCCAACCGCTTCGCCGATACCATCAACGAGCAGGAAACCCTGCTGGGCAGCATGACCGACTTGGTCACGGCTGTCAAAGAGCGCCAGACGGTGTCGGAGGACATCATGGTGGGGAAGCAGTACCTGCTGAGAGCGATGGCGGGCGCCACCCCGGAGCGGGCGGCGGAACTGCAGCGGGCGGCGGACGTGCTCACGGTCGAAGTCATCGACTTCAAGGCCGAGTTCCAGCGGGTGCTGGCGCTCCGGCCGGAGATCGCCGCCGCCAACACCTCGCAGGTCGCGGCGCTGAAGGCCCTCATGGCGGGGGCACCCAAGTTTGCGGACAGCGATCTACAGCGGCGCATGGAAAAGTTCCAGGGCTTTGTGCAGGGTTATTGCCAGGAAGTGGAGGTGACCGCGCAGAAAATGGCGGCTTGGGACCAAAGCAAACCCATCGGCTGGCTCGAGTCTTTCAACGCCTTTGCCTTCGGCCGCAAGTGGGTGACGGCCAGCTTTTGGCAGGACTGGTATGGCATCATCCCGCTGCTCAGCGGCTCGTTGCTCATCGCGTTCCTCGCCCTGCTGATCGCCCTGCCTCTCGGGGTCGCGGCTGCCGTCTACGTGAATCAAGTGGCCCGGCCAGTCGAGCAGAAGATCATCAAGCCCTATATCGAGTTCATCTCGGCCATCCCCAGCGTGGTGCTTGGCTTCTTTGGTATTGCGATGCTGGGCGAAACCCTACGCCGCGTCTCCCAGATCCCCGCGCTCGACTGGGTGCCGGGTTTCCCGATGGCCGAGCGTCTCAACCCCACGACCGCGGCCTGCCTGCTCGCGCTCATGGCCATCCCGACGATCTTTTCGCTGGCCGAGGACGCCATCAACAACGTGCCCCGCTCGTTCAAGGAGGCGTCGTTTGCGCTGGGGGCGACCCGGCTCCAGACCATCATCCATATCATAGTGCCGGCGGCGCTCTCGGGTATCATGGCCGCCATCCTCCTCGGCTTCGGCCGCGTCATCGGCGAGACGATGGTCGTGTTGCTCTGTGCCGGCAACCGCATCCAGACGCCGGACCTGACCAGCGGCCTAGGCGTCATCTTCCAGCCGGTGCACACCATGACCGGCATCATCGCCCAGGAAATGGGCGAGGTGGTCCGTAACAGCATCCACTATCGCGCGCTCTTCATGGTCGGCGTCGTGCTGTTCCTGATTTCCCTCCTGATCAACTGGCTGGCGCAGAAAATCGTCCGGCGCTACCGGATCTCCATCGGATGAAGCCCGCGACCACCACCGCTACGGCCATCTACGGCCGGCCCACGCCTGCCAAGCGGATTGAGATCGGGATTTTCTGGCTGCTGCGCCTCTGCACCTATTTAGTGCTGTTTTGCGCCGCGTTCATTTTCTGGGACATCGGCAGCAAGGGCGGCGCGGTGATCTTCCGTTCCGAGGCCCCTTTCATCAACGTGAAATTCCTGACCGAGTCACCCGAGACGCTCAACGTTTTCGATTACCAAGGCGAGAAGCGGACCTTGGGCGACCGAGCTTTTCGTGAGTTTAAAGCATCGCACGAGACGGAGATGAAGGGCGTGGCCGTTGACCCCTACGTGTATTCGGCGGGTGGGATCTTTCCCAATATCGCCGGCACCGTCCTGCTGGTGCTGGGCTCGATCCTCATCGCACTCGTGCTTGGGGTCATGAGCGCTATCTACCTGAGCGAATACGCCAGTGACGGCCCCTTCATCCGGTTCCTGCGGCTTTCGATCATCAACTTGGCCGGCGTGCCATCGATTGTCTTCGGCCTCTTTGGTTTCGGCCTGTTTGTCATCGCCTTCGACTTCGGTGTCTCGTTGCTCGCCGGTTGGCTTACCCTGGCCTTCATGGTGCTGCCGGTCATCATCACCGCTTCGGAGGAGGCGCTCAAGGCCGTGCCCAAGGGTTACCGCGAGGGTTCGCTGGCGCTGGGTGCCACGAAATTCCAGACCATTGTGACCAACGTGCTGCCCTACGCGCTCCCCGGCATCCTGACCTCCTCGGTTCTTTCCATCGCCCGCGTGGCCGGCGAGACGGCGCCCATCATGTTCACGGCGGCGTTTGTCATGCGCGACGAATTGCCCTGGCAGGTGCAAAAGTGGACGGATTTTATTTTTCAAGGCGTGATGGCGCTGCCCTACCACATCTACGTCGTCGCCTCCAAGATCCCGCAAAACGAATACACGCGCGACGTTCAATACGGCACGGCCTTCGTGTTCCTTTTCACCGTCGCCGCCATCGCGATGACCGCAGTCATCCTCCGGCAAAGACTCCGCAAGAAATACCAATGGTAACCGCCTCCGCCATGTCTGCTCCTTCGCCTTCAGTTCAATCACTCCTCCGCCCCGTCGTATCCGTTGGGTCGGTTAATGGCGCGCCGACTCCGCTCGCGCCCCAGATCGCCATCGAAATCGATGATGTTGATTTCTGCTATGGCGCCAGCAAGGCCTTGCACGATATCACGCTCAATATTGCGGCGCGGCAGGTGACGGCCTTCATCGGGCCTTCGGGCTGCGGCAAGAGCACGCTGCTGCGCTGTCTTAATCGCATGAATGACTTGATCGACGGCGCCCGCGTCACGGACGGCCAAATCCGTATCGATGGAGTTAATATTTATGATCCCCGCGTGGATGTGATCGAATTGCGCAAACGCGTCGGCATGGTGTTTCAAAAATCGAATCCTTTTCCGAAATCGATCTACGATAATATTACCTACGGGTTGCGCATCCAGGGGGAGAGCAATAAAGCCCGGCTTGATGAAGTCGTGGAAAAAAGTCTCCGCGGGGCGGCCTTGTGGGATGAGATCAAGGACCGTTTGCATGAGAGCGCCCTGGGGATGTCGGGCGGTCAGCAGCAGCGGCTCTGCATTGCGCGCGCGATTGCGGTAGAACCGGAAATTATTTTGATGGATGAGCCCTGTTCCGCCCTTGATCCGATCGCGACGGCCAAGGTCGAAGAGCTGATTCACGACTTAAAAAAACAGTTCACCATTGTGATCGTGACCCACAACATGCAACAAGCGGCGCGGGTCTCTGACCGGACCGCTTTTTTCTATCTGGGCAAACTCATCGAGTACGCGGAAACTAAAGTGATTTTCATGCAACCCGCTAACGCGCAAACGGAGGCCTATGTCTCCGGTCGCTTCGGCTAGACCGTCCGCACCGCCAAATAACTATCAATTACCCCGCTGCGGTTAGCGGCCATCGCTCCCGCCTACTTAATACAATTCCATGAAACGTTTTTTCGACGCTGAACTAGAAAATTTTCGCTCCCACTTATTAAGCATGGGCGAGCGCGCCATTGAGCAGACCCGCCTCGCCATGCGCGCACTGGCGGATGCGGATATTGCCTTAGCGGATAAGGTCATCGCGGCGGATGATGAAATCGATAAGTTGGAGGTGCAAATTGACGAAGAAGCGATCCGCTACATGACCCTGCGTGGTCCGGTTGCTTCGGAGCTGCGCATTATCGTGGTCGGCATGAAAGCCAGTCATGACTTGGAGCGAGTGGGGGATGAGGCGACGGGGATTGCGCGGCGCTCGCGCAAGCTGGCGATCGAGCCCCGACTCGAGCTTTACGCTGATCTGCCGCGCATGGCTAACATTGCGTTAGAAATGTTACGCGATGCTTTAGACTGTTTTGCCAAGGAGGACGTCCAGAAGGCCTTGAACGTCATTCGGCGTGACGCTGAGGTGGATAATTTAAATCGGCTACTCTATCGCCGCTTAATGAGTTTCATGATCGAGAAACCGGATACAATCTCTCGCGCCATTGAGCTGATGTTCATTTCAAAATCGATCGAGCGGATTGCCGACCACGCGACTAATATCGCGGAGGAAATGGTCTTTCTTTCGAAGGGGCAGGATATTCGCCATAGCGATGTGGCCAAGACCGGCGCGCTCCCGCCGACGGCGTCCACGCCTTAAGCGGCGCGGCTGGAAGATAAGCAGAATCAGCGCCCTTCGTTCAGGCTGAGCGACTGCGCGGTAGGCGAACTAAGATGGTCAGGCCTTGGCCCGGAGGGCTCTCGGCCCAGACGCGGCCGCCGTGCAGGTGGGCTAAATGTTTCACGATGCTGAGGCCGAGGCCCGTGCCACCGGTTTCGCGCGAGCGGCCCTTTTCTACCCGGTAAAAGCGCTCAAAAATATGCACGAGATCTTCGCTGGGAATGCCCGGGCCGTTATCATGGACAAAGCATTCGACTTCGTCCGATTCGACGAGGCGGGCGCCAATTTCTATCTGCGAACCAGCGGCGGTGTATTTGAGCGCATTTTCAATCAGATTGCTGAAGATTTGGGTGAGCTTTTCCTCGTCAGCGCTGATGGTGCCTAGCTCCGCGGCAGCTTGCGCTGAGATTTGATAGCCCCGCGCGTGAGGTCGTTGCTGATAGTCGGCGGCCAAGTTCGCGAAATAATGGTCGAGCTGCACCGGCGCAAATTTCAGCCCCGGCGTGGCGGATTCTAGGCGGGAGAGCACGAGCAAATCTTCAATGATCGCATTCAGTCGTTCACTGTGCCGCTGGATGGTCCGCAAGAATTTATCGCGATCTTCAACCGCCATGGTCAGGTGGCCATCGACGAGTGTTTCGATGTAGCCTTTGATAATACTTAAAGGCGTGCGCAATTCGTGCGACGCATTCGCGACAAAATCACGACGGACGTGCTCAAGTTTGCGCTGCTCGGTCATGTCGTGGATGACAAATAGAGCCCACTGCGATTTCCCGTCCGGTGCAGCGATCGGGGCGCCTGAGACTTCAATCCAGATGGTCGAGGAGCCGTCAAGGATCTCGAATTCTTGGCGCGGCAGAGCGGCGCCGGCACGGGTGGCGCGGACATACTCGATGAACGGGCCGCTGCGAACGATGAGTTCCAGTCGCAAATTGACTATGTCCCGGGCGGCCGGGAAAATTACGCGCAGGGCCCGATTGGCGAGGTGGATATAGTTTGATTCATCCACGATCAGCACCGCTTCACGGAGGTTCCCGAGGGTCGCTTCCAATTGGCTCAATTGGTCCGTGTGTTGATGCTGGAGCGTGGAGTTTGACCGAATGAGTTGATTGATAGTGTCGACGAGCGGGCGCCATTGCGGCAGGAAATTGGTGGGATTTTCCTCCCGTAGGTAAGGTTGGTTGCGCTGCGCGGCTTCTTGTAACTGCCGGAGCGCACGATTTTGCTTCCAGGCAGTCTGCAGCACTAGGCCTAAGGCCACCGTGAGGATAAAGAGACCGATAATCATCAGCCTGCTTGCTTCTTGTCTGCCATGCGGTAGCCCACGCCGCGGATCGTTTCTAACCAGCCAGCTTCGGGTCCGAGTTTCTCGCGCAAGCGACGCACATGGGTATCGACCGTCCGTGTTTCGATCTCCGTGGCATAGTTCCAAACATTAATCAGCAAATGCTCGCGGGTCTGCACGCGGCCTTGGCGCTCCATGAGCAGGTGGAGTAATTTAAATTCGGTGGCGGTTAATTCCAACGCCTTACCGCGCACCGTTACTTGGTGAATTTCACTATCGATGGTAATATCACCAATCTGGAGTTTCGCGGTGGTGGGTTCCTTGGGTGCAGCGATGCGGCGCAGGATTGATTCAACCCGGAGCACGAGCTCTCTCGGGCTAAACGGCTTGCTCAGGTAATCGTCGGCGCCGGCTTCCAGGCCTTCAATCCGGTCAGGGGGCTCGGCCTTGGCGGTGAGGAAGATAATCGGTACTTTGGAAAGTTTGTTGTCCGCCCGCAAAATGCGGCACAGCTGAATCCCGCTGAGGAGCGGCATCATGATATCTAGGATGATTAAATCGGGCTGGAGGCTCCGAGCCTTGGCGATGCTTGCCGTGGCATCGTTGAGGCACTCCACCTGAAAGCCCTTCGCTTTCAGATGATAGGCGACGATCGCGGTAACATCGGGTTCATCATCGACGACGAGGATCTTCTTTTTATCCATGGTAAGATTCAAGTTAGGGGGGCGAGGGGGCCTTTCCAGTGAATTAGCGGGTGTCACCTAAATGTCACATCATTATCACCATTGGGCTCAATTATCGCTAGGCTTAAACGCGCCAGCGGGGGGCATAATTGCCTCGGCGGTGCGACCTTCGGGATACGGGGGAGCGGCTGATCGCTCGCGGCATTTTATGGGGCCGGCCGGTCGGGTTATCCCCCTCGACATTCGGTGGTTTTTTAAAAAAAGTACGGTTTTCCCCTAGCTTAACCCCGCGCTGATTCCCGTTGCCGACGGCTTAATTATTTCAGCCTTTTCCCCTTTCATGCCTACCACCCCGCCAAAAATTCGTGTTACCGTTTGGAGTGAATTTCGTCACGAGAAGCTCAACCCCAAGGTCGCGGCGCTTTACCCACAGGGCATGCATCAAGCGATTGCGGCGGTGCTAGCGCAGCACGCTGATTTTACAGTGCGAACGGCCACACTTGATGAGCCGGAGCATGGTTTGACCGATGCGGTGCTGGACCAGACGGATGTGCTTACGTGGTGGGGTCATTTGGCGCATGGGGAAGTGTCTGATGCGGTGGTCGCGAAGGTGCGCACCCGCGTGCTCGAGGGCATGGGGTTGATCGTGCTGCATAGCGGCCATTTTTCCAAAATTTTTAAAGCCCTGATGGGTGATACCTGCTCGCTCAGTTGGCGTGAATCCACGGACAAAGAGCGACTCTGGGTTATTAATCGGGCGCACCCGATCGCGCAAGGTTTGGGGGCCTATTTTGAAATTCCCATTGAGGAAATGTATGGTGAACCCTTTGGCATCCCGACCCCGGATGAACTGATTTTCATCTCTTGGTTTACGGGGGGTGAAGTCTTTCGTTCCGGCGCGACGTGGCGCCGCGGGCACGGGAACATTTTCTATTTTCGTCCGGGGCACGAAACCTACCCGACCTACCATCACCCCCAGGTCCAGCAGGTCATCGTTAACAGCGTGCGCTGGGCTCATTCCGGCGTACGCATCAAAGAAGCGGGCCCCAATTTGCTGCCATTGGAGCCCTTGCCGGTTGATCCCGAGGCGGCCGCGCGTTCCACCGTCGGGTACCGCTAGCCAGAAAGCTTGTGAGTAGAATTTAATGTTATCCAATTTGCCGCCCAATAAAATATTATTCATCCCATGAAATTACCCCCTAAAAAAAATACCCCAGTCGATAAGACTATTATAACCGCGCAGAGCGTGGCGGGCCAACGCGAAGCCGCGGCGGAGCGGCGCGCCCGCTACCCGTATCATTTCCCCGTGGATCGTCGCCAGCTTGGCGGTAAGTTCACGGTCAAAGAAAATGGCCGACGGCTGCTGCGTTACTTTTATCTCGAGCGCCGGCTGATGCACGCCCTCGGCGCTTGGGCGCTGACCATTCCGGAATACGAGGTGAAACTCGAAACGGGTCGGCATATTTTCTATCACGCCGATGCCGCCCGCGCGCTGCGGGAACGTCTTTCTGAGCAAGAAATGCGGCCCCCTATGGTCGACGCCCACCGCGATCCCGAGATTGATCGCTTTATCGATGAGTTGCTCAGTGCCGAATCCGCGGCCGAGCTTTTGGTCGGCGTACACCAAGTCGTGGGGCGGGCCATCGCCACAACCTACAATCATCATATTGATGATACTGATCAGGTGACGGACGTCCCGACGATCCGCTGCCTCCGGCGCATCCTGACCGATTATGAGCCGATGCTCGCGTGGGCGGATGCGGCGGTGGACGCCTATATTGCGGGCGGCGTGGAAGAGGCGAAGCTCTCGACCTGGCGCTGGCACATTAGTCGGCTGCTCGCCTCGATTGGCGGAGTGACGGGGGCCGATGCTCGCGGCGAAGCGCCCACGCCTTTGCGCATTGATGCTAAGCCCTATGAACGCGGCACGGTGCCCTGCCGCGATGTGCGGTTTGATACCTTCAAGAACACCGGTGATTACGACGCGGCGGACGCCGCGCCTCGCTTTGACAAAAATTCCTATGAAGCAATTCGCCTCCGTTTCATTCGGACGCAACGCGATGAGGTTGATGCGATCGAGGCGTTCGGGACTTTTGTTTGGGATATTCGCTTCAAGGATTTTAATGCGGAGTACGACTTAGCCCGCATCACGTGGGATGAGGCGCGGCATACGGAAATCGGGCATCGGGCGATGCTCGCTTCGGGTTATGATCCTTATGAGCTCCGCAATCGGCTCACGGGCTCAACTTGCCGCGGGCCGATGGACCCCGCGTTTGCGATGGCCGAGATTAATCTCTTCGGCGAAGTCGGGGTGCTCAAGACGATCAATGATCTCATCGATACGGCCGCAGATCGTAACGACGAACTGCTCCGCCACATCTCAGATTATATTCGGGCGGACGAGCGGACGCACGTGCGCAAGGGAACGAAAATTCTGGAAGTCATGACCAAACTGGAATCGAAAGCCCTCGAACTGCGCACGCGGGAACTGTTCACGGAGTGCTTGGTGAGCCTCGGGGCCATCAAGAAGGACATCGATATGCAGACCCTGACCCGCGAGGAGATCGAACATCTCGTCGGCGAGTAAGTCCTGCGCGTTAGCGCTTTGCTTGATAACTGGGGTCGAATAATATCGGCCCCAGTTCGCGACGACTCAGGCCCGTTGCGTTAAGGCTGCATCGGGCGATAGAGTTTCGCCCGGAGCGCCGGTTCACGCAGTAACACCGCTTGCAGAAAACGGAAACTATCAGCGAGGTAACCTTCATAGCCCGTCGGTTGACCGTCCCAGTTCGTCCAATCGATGCCTTGCCGCGCGCTATCGGTGACGCCGTTCTGAAATCCGCAGTGCTGTTGGCGGCCAAGCATCGCGCGGAGGAGTTGATCGCCGCGTTCGGGCGCTCTTGATCTATAATTCATTCCGCGGGTGGAACAAACTATTTGGCCGAGGCTATTGCAATCTCCGCTTGCAGGCGAGCCACGATGCGTTCGGTGGCGGCTACGGAGGCGGAATGGTAAGTCTTGCCGTTCGTGTAGCCGATATAGGGCAGCCAAGCCTCCGAACGCAGGGCGCGACGATCACG
>NEUY01000062.1 GCA_002304425.1 Opitutia bacterium Tous-C10FEB | reverse complement strand
AGTGCCCTGTTGATTTTTGCTAACATCCCAGGGTTCGGCCGACGTTCTCGTGCGTGAGTACGCATGAAACGTAGGCGAAGAAGTTGGAAGTTTAAGTTGAAGGGTCGGAGCTCGCGGACGAGCACGGTTGCGGCGGAGCCGCACGGTGGACCCGCCTTCGCCGAGCCTATGGCTGACAGGTAAAGGCTTACCGTGGAGGGCAACGGCCCCTGCTATGAGTCCAGCTTTCTGGGGACGTTGTTATAAGAATGCTGCAGGCCGAAAAGGCCATTCGAGTTATTTATTCATATTATTTTATTGCATAATTATTTATGCCAACCTCTTTTAAGAGCATGCCCAGCCTGGAGAAAATCAAAGCGGCGCTCCTCGATTCGGCGAAGGACCATAGCCATCGCTTTGGCACCGTGGTTCATTTCCTCGAGGCCACCGGCTGGAATCAACGGATCAAAGGTGGCCACCATATTTTCACGCGGCCCGGCATCCCAATTCTTCTCAACCTCCAACCAGAGAAGAGCGGCAAGGCCAAAGCCTACCAAATCGCCCAAGTCAGAAAACAACTCGAACTCTTCCAGCTATGAAAAATATCAAAGACTACGCGGTCCAGATCTACTGGGACGACCGGGCCCAATACTTCGTCGCCGAAATCCCGGAAATCCCCACCTGCGCCGCCGATGGGGTCACCCAGATCGAGGCGATGGCTAACCTCGAGGTAACTTTCGCAATCATGAAAGAGGCCTATGCCGAAAGTGATCTCACCCTGCCAGCACCCAGCCCAGAGAATCAGTTTTCGGTCAACCAGCTCGCGTCTCTCGCCTCCATTGTGAAAGTTTCCCAAATTGCCAAGCTGGCTAACATTCCTGGCCAAACCTTGGTCTCCAAGATCAAACGCCGCACGCCATTCAGCCTCGGCGAATCACGAAAATTAACCCGAGTATTTCATGAGCACGGGCTGCTCGTGAGCGAGCACGGCAGATAAGCGAAGCGCTGGTGCGCTCGCGCGCTAGTGCCCTGTTGATTTTTGCTAACATCCCAGGGTTCGGCCGACGTTTCGTGCGTGGGTACGCATGAAACGTAGGCAAAGAAGTTGGAAGTTTAAGTTTAAGAGCGTACGGCGTCGATGCTGGGGGCTCTGACTTCAACTCAAACTTAACACTTAAACTGGCTCGGTCCGCGAGCCACGGCTCCGAGCTCGGACTTAAACTTAAACTTTTAACTTAAACTGGCGCATAAAGCGCCGAGCGCTTTAGCGCTATTTATCGTAGGCTTGTTTTAGGAAATCGGATCGAGCAAGTAATTCGCGTTTGATTATAAGGCGCACTCTGTAAGCATCAAAGCCAGCTGATGGTCTTTCCACCTCCGGAGGCTGGCTTTCCCTTAAACTTAAACTTTCAACTTAAACTGGCGCGCTGCGCGCGCCATAGTCCTTCCCATGAACAACGACTCCTCCCAGCAGCATTTTGAAGATGATAGCATTGATTTCGGCGAGCTCTTCGGCCGCTTGAAACGTGGCTTGCCGATGATTCTAGGCCTGGCGGCGCTGGGCTTGGCGCTCACGGCGGGGGGTTACTATACTGGTGGCCAACTTCAAAGCATCTCGACCAACACGCGGGTGGTTTTCAGTTTCGCCGGTTTTGAAAAAGGGGAGTATCCGGATAAATCTAAATTCTCCCCGGATGATTTGCGGGCCCCAGATAATATAGCGGAAGCGCTCAAACGGAAAGGCTTGGCCACGACGGAAGAGACCCAGACGCAAGTCCGCGCCGCCTTGACCGTCGAAGCCATCATCCCCGATAGCATCATCAAGGAGCGCGATAAACTCCGCGCCGCTGGGCAGACGCCGCGCCTCTACGTACCCGATGAGTACACCCTCACCCTCACCCTGCCACGGAAATTCCCGATGAGCCCCCGCGAGCGTGAGGTTTTGCTGAGCGAAATCGTCACCGTCTTCCAAGAAAACTTTATCCGCACGTACGTCGCGATGCCGTTAAATTTTGGCAAGGCCTTCGAATCGCTCCTCGATGCGGACTACTCCGATTACGAGCTCGTGCTCCACCAGGAAGCAAAAAACATTAATCAACTGCTCGTCGGCCTAACCGGGCAGACTCCAGAAACTGCTGACGAAAAAATCCAACTAGGCACGATGAGCCGGAGTTTTCGTTCGCCCCGGACCCAGCTCACTTTCAGCGATTTGCTCAAGCAGACTCAGCTCTTTGTGCAGATTCGCCTGAATGAAACATTGGGGCTCATCCGGCAGCACGGGATCTCCAAAGATCGCTCGCTCGCCCTGCTCAAAATGGATTTCCATATTAAGTCGCTGATTGATGATGAAAATAAAGCGATCGAGGAAGAAAAAGTGGTGCAAGCCCTGCTCAAGCAAACCCAAGAGGGCGCGCAAAAATATGTGCTCGGCGTTAAATCCCAAAACGGCCCCCAGCGAGCTGATGCCACCGTCGTGGATCAAGGGTTGCTCGATTCACTCCTCGCCAATGATGCTTACAATTTCCTGATCAGAAAATCGCTAGCGTCGAGTCTGGCGACGCGCAGCATCCAAGCGGAAAAAATTATCATGCTAGATCAAAAAGCGAGACTAGCGACCTTCACGACCGATAATCTGCAGGAGCGCATCGCCACCATCGCCCAATTTAATAAGTCCCTGGATGCTTTAAAGAAGGTTTATACTCGGCTGATAAATGACATCCAACTCACCTACACCGATTATCAGAAGCAGCAGTTTGGCGACGCCGTGCGCATCAGCATGCAGACGAAGACACAGAGCTTCTATCGCAGCTTAGCGATGGCCGGAATCGCCGGCCTCGGTATCGGCGGCGCGCTCGGGCTCGGGCTGAGCCTGTTGGGAGTGGGCGGCCGACGTAGCCGGTAGGCAGTGGACGGTAGCTCGCTGAGAGAGCACGGTCTGACGGTGGCCTAATGAGGACCAATCACCCGACTTTAGCATGCTGCCGAGGCGTCGTCCGACTTGTTTGGCTGCGTTCCATAGCTCTTCAAATGGTTTGGACTCAATGTAACCATATTCCTTGGCTCGCATCAACCAGTGCAGCGTTTCCTGCAACTCAGCATCCGCGTCCGTCAGCTTACTGGTGAAATGCGCTGGATAACGGCGCTTAGCCCAGGCCTCGGCTATGTTGGCCCCCACTGATCTAGATGAACGTCTGATCTGGTCCGTGAGAGCATACATCTCTTCCTTCGGCCAGGATTTGGTCTGTGTGAAGATGGCGAAGTCCAACGCACATGCCTCTTGGTAGGTCGATAGCTCCATAAAACTCTCTACCTTGCGTTCCATGGTGTGATGTTGCTCAGTATAAAAACCACATATCAACCGTAAGTATTACGTAATTTCACCTCCTGAAGGTCTACAGTCCGACCGTCCACCGATCACCGTCTGATCGGCGACCGTTTTCCGTTTACCGCCATCTCCCGACCGCTCACTGTCGACCGCCTACCGTCCACCGAGCATGACCGCCAACAGTCCACCGCCCGCTGTCAACCAGCCACCGTCTTCCTCCGCGAGCGCTTTCCAACCCACTTGGGGGCGCGGGCTTTTTGCGTTGGCGCTGGCGATCGCGGGCTTTCTCTTGCCGCAGGAAGTGCCGCTCGAGTGGTATCCGCTCAATGAACCGGGCACGGATATCAACTATCTCGAAATCTCCTGCGCAGCAGACACCACGGGGGATGTGCAGATTTATTATAATCTCTCCCGGGGGATCAATGAGCTGAACTGTATTAAATTTCCGATTTCGCCTACCACGCAGACCTACACTTACACGTTCCCCCTGCCCGATGGCCCGATCACCGAACTCCGCGTGGATCCACCAAGCAAAGGCGGGGCCCTGAATATTCGGCAGATGCGTATCATCAACCGCCGCGGGGAGGAGATTCGGCGTTTCACGCGCGACATGTTTCGCCCTACCAACCAAATCGCGGCCATCACGCCGTCTCCGGAGGGCTGGAAATTAATTTCCACCCCGACCGCTAACGATCCTTACACGCGCATCGAAATCTTCTCCCCCATCATTCCCGTCGGCAAAGATCACCGCAACTTACTCCGCTGCCTCCTCTCCACCGGATATTTAGCGATGATGCTCACCATTTTATTACTCGCCGTCCTGTTCACTTTTTATCGCCCAACCCACTGGCGCGATTTGGCGGCGCATGTCGGCTTTATGGCCAGCATCGCGCTGATGTTTGCCTTCGTCGGCAACCGCGGGCTGATCCGCAATTCGGTTTACTACGCTCAATATAAACCATGGTCGATGGCGGCAGGGCTGACGCTCGAATTTGATCTGCTCAATCGCGGCACCTCCAACGCGCAACTCTTCTGGGACACCGGGGCGGGCGTTAATGAGGCGGAAAGTAAGCGTCAGGACTACGAGCCCCACCAAGGACTGCAGACCCTCCGTTTCCCGCTCCCCGATAAGTCAATCAAGGGCCTCCGCTTTGATCCCCACGATGGCGATGGTCGTCTGGAGATTCGCGGCATCCGCGTGGTAGACGCGGGGCAGCGCACGCGAGCGGTCTTGCCACTGAGCGCGCTGCGAGCCGTGAGTCAAATCGCCAAGCTCGAGGCGACGGATGAGCGAGTGGTGCTCGAAATCGCCGCGGGCGAAAAAGATCCCATCACTGAATTTAGTCCGGCGGCGGTGGCGCAGGTGAATGGGGTCATTAGCGCGAAGCGCTAGTCGCTCTGCGCGACAGTTGAAGGGTAAAGTTTAAGTTGAAGGATCCGATCCCCGGCATGAATGCCGTCCGATCTTAAACTTAAACTTTAAAACTTAAACTAGCGCCTGGCGCTTAAACTAGCGCTTCGCGCTCCTTATCCTTGCCCCGGGCGCTGAGCTCCGCTCAGCTGACTTGGCTGCATGACTCCCCTTCCCTCTAGTAGTGCCGAACCGGTGATCTCCCTGCAAGGAGTGACGAAAACCTATGCGATTTGGGATGATCCTTCGGCGCGACTGGGTTACCTTCTGCGCCGGATGCTCGGGCTCGGGGCGGGGAAAAAGGAACAGCCGCGGTTCACCGCGGTGCAGCTGCTGAATCTGGAGATCGCTCGGGGCGAATGTCTCGGCATTATTGGGCGCAATGGGGCGGGTAAAAGCACCCTCCTCCAAATGATTGCGGGAACGCTGCAGCCTACCACCGGAACCGTGAAAGTGCGGGGTCGCGTGGCGGCGCTGTTGGAACTCGGGAGTGGCTTTAATCCCGACTTCACCGGCCGGGAAAACATCCAGCTCAACGCCGCCATCCTTGGTTTATCGAAAACGGAAATTGCCGCGAAATTTGCCTCCATCGTCGCCTACTCGGGGATCGAAGAATTTATTGACCGCCCCGTGCGCACGTATTCCAGCGGCATGACCCTGCGCCTGGCCTTCGCGGTTTGCGTGCACGTCGATGCGGATATTCTCATTATTGATGAAGCCTTAGCGGTCGGGGATGCGCGCTTTCAATTTAAGTGTCACGCCACTTTGGACCAATTACAGAAGGAAGGGCGGACGATTATCTTTGTGTCGCACGATACAAATTCCGTGAAGCGCATGTGTCGGACCGCGCTGCTCCTCGAGCGCGGTGAGGTCCTGCTGCAAGGCTCGCCCAACGAGGTCACGAATATTTACACCAAGCTCATCACCAGTCCGCACGGTGTGGAGGCGATCCGCGGAGACCTAGCGGCGCTGCGCGAGCGGTGGACCGTGGACGGTCGGACGGTAGACGGCAGTTCCAGTCTCCCGCCTTCGGGCTCCCTTTCTCCCGCTCCGGCCGAGCACCTCTTGGCGGAGGAACGGTCGCACCAGCAAGTTTCGGACAAGGAATATGCTTACGGCGGCGAGTTGGGGCGGATTACGGCGGTGCAGCTCACGGATGCCGCCGACCAACCGCGTTTAACTTTTCCCTCTGGCAGTGCGATCCGCATCCGCATGACTTGTGCAGCCCTGAGTGCGATTGCAGATCCGATTTATGCTCTGACGCTCAAAGACGTCCGTGGTCAGGAAATTTTTGGCACCAACACTTATTTCCAAAATCAAACGCCGCCCGCCCTCGCAGCCGGCGCGCGGACTCAAGCGGTTTTTGATCTGCAGCTAAATGTCCTCCCGGGAGTTTATTTTATCTCGCTCGGCTGGGTGCGCCTCGAGAATAGCGAAGTTCAAGTCATTCATCGTCGCTACGATGTGCTGCGCTTTGATGTATTGCCCAAGGATCGATCGTTCGGGCTGGCGTATTGTCCGACGCAAATCCACCTCCAGCCGATCGATTAAATGCTCCTCCATCGGCTTATTTTATCGTTGCTGGTGGCCGCGGGACTGAGCTCTTGCGCGATCGTACCAGGCGACGGCGGCCAAGGTGAAACCACCCGCTGGACCATGCTCATGGTATCGCCGAAAGATGATGTCGCGGATTGCCATCTCATCCGATTGCCCGATGGCCGCAAGGTACTCATTGATGCGGGGAAGCTCGGCGATAGCCCCGGAGCGGCGCTCGCGGCGGTCCAAGCCCAAAACATCACCGCGCTGGATCTCGTCATCCTCAGCCATTTCCACATCGATCACTACGGCGCGCTCTGGGATCTCATCGAGGCGGGCATCACTATTAAACGAGTGGCGATCAACGTACCGGTGCAAGCAGCCGCCGATCTGGAAAAAGGCTGGGGCTGCAATCTCGATCACGTTCGCGCTACCCTCAAGAAATTAGAGGAACACCACATCCCCTATTTCACTCCCAAAATAGGCGAGCGCATCCTCGAAACTACCACCGCCCAAGGCACCGTCGTAGCTCTTGATGTTATCTGTCTCTACGATGGGTTGAATTCGCCAATCGGCCTCGCGGACGTGAACGAAACCAGCATGATCGTGCGCCTCAGTCACGGTTCCACTCGGGCGCTCTTCACGGGCGATCTCGGCGGGCGCCTGGGGGCTTATCTCGCGACGAGCAACTTTGATTTAAAAGCTGATATCCTGAAAGTACCGCATCATGGAGCGGAAGGCTGTGCGCCTAATGAATTTTTTGACCGCGTCGGAGCTAAAGCCGTTCTTGTGCCGGCGCCAAAAAATTTATGGGCCTCAGGGCGCAGCATGCGAATTCGCAATTATTTTATTGAGCGCCATATCCCCACTTATGTCAGCGCCCTGCGCGGCAACGTTACCGCCGTGCTCACCGCCACCGATTTCCGGATCGAGTCAGAACGTTAATTTCCGCCGTGTTTACGCTCAATTTCACCCACCAGCAAAAAAAACACGCCCTCCCGGCCGGCCAGCGCTATGCCGCGCCCCGGGCGGAAGGTTTTCGCGATACGCCGGCGACGGAATTGCGTAGCTTGATTGCGGAGTTGGACACTGGCCGACCCTGGCGCGAGGCAGTGGCGGCGCGTTATGCGGCGACGAATCACTGGCTGTACCGCATCGTCGCCGATCCCAGTCGCACCGCATTTTTTGAGCAAGTGCTGCCGCGCGGTCAGGGCGCGGTGCTCGATATCGGCGCGGGTTGGGGCCAGATCGCGCGCCCCCTGGCCAAAATGCGCCCCGTCGTCGCCTTGGAACCGGTGGCGGAGCGCCTCGCTTTTATTGAAGCAGCGGCCCGCCAAGATGGCGTGCATGAGCAGATCGCCTACGTCGAGGCTGACTACCTCGAGGTAGATTTCACCGACGGCTTTGAGTCTATCTGCGCGATCGGGGTGCTGGAGTGGGCGGGAGCTTTTCAAAATCACACCGACCCTCAGCAACGGCAGTTAGACTTTCTCCGCAAAGTTCGCCGCGAGCTTATTCCTGGAGGCGCCCTCGTGATCGGGATCGAGAATCGGCTCGGTCTAAAATATCTTTTGGGGTGTCCGGATGATCACCTTGGCGTGCCGCATATTGGCTATCTCCCTGCCGCGTTGGCCCGCCAGCGCTGGGCGGAGCAAGGCCACACGCTGCAAAGTTTCACCTACTCCCAAGCGGAGCTCGAAAAAATCCTGCGCTCGGTCGGATTCACCCAAATCGAATTTTACGCCGCCTGGCCTGACTACAAATTGCCCACGCAGATCATTTCCTTAAAGGACGAAGGCCGCCCACTGCACGATTGGCTGCAACACCAGAACCCACCGGCTGAGCACAACGGCTACGACGGCAGTCCCCTGGAGGCGCGCTTCCAGGAAAATCTTACCGCGCTGTATCGGAGCCTCGCCGCCGATGGCCTCGCGCGGAATTTCGTGCCGAGCTTTTTCATTCGCGCGAGCTAGCGCGGAGCTGAGGCCATGGCCGATTCATCCCTCATCGAAGCGCTGCATGAATTGGTGGCCCGAGGCCTAATTGCGGCCAAGCCAGCGCCCCAACGCTTAGCCGGCGGCAATCGTGACCGCCAAGCGCAGGCTACCCGCAGCGCTTGGCGCGTGACGCTGCCCAGCGGAGCATCAGCTAAGCTCACGCTCGGATCAGACTTGGGTTTAATGGCGACCCGCCAGACGGCTTTGGCGGCGGCTTGTCCGAGCATCGCCGCAGCGCCGCTTTTCTACATCCAACTCCCGCACGCTGAGGCCCTCGCTGAATCATTTTTTTCAGGAGAGACATTAGAACAAGCCGCGAACGCGGCGCAGTTGCCGGCGGCCACGCTCAGCGGCGCCCTCGCCCAAGTGAGCCAAGCCCTCGCGAGCACGGAGCAGCCCTCGAGTGAAGTGGCGCGCGCAGCGGAATGGCAGATGTGGAGTCAACAAGTCGTGGCACTCGCCGCTTGGCAGCCGACAGAAAAAGTGGCGCTCGCGGAAATAATCCTGCCGGCACTCTACCAACGGCTCACGCAGACCCCGCCGACCACGCGCTGGAGCAATGGCGATTTCTTGCCGTCAAACATTTTGGTGCAAGCCAGCGGGGCCGTTCGCCTCATCGACGCGGAGCACGCCACCCGCACGCATTTTTATCGCGAAGATGCGGTGCGTTTTAATTTGTTATCGCCAGTGGCGAGGAGCCAACCCGCATTATTTCGCGCTCATCTGCCGGACCCCGGCCCAGCCTGGCACCTGTATTTCTGGCTGCGGCAGCTGCAGCTTGAAGCGGAGCACAATGCGGCTGATTACGTCCAACGCCTTTGGCCGGTGCGGTTGGCGGTGATTCGGCGTTGGGTCGAACAGACATTGGGAATAAGCGTCGCAGGGTGGTCGGTGGAAGCGACTGCCGTGCATTATAAAATTGAAACCGCGCACTGGGCCCAAAATGCGCAGAGCGATCTCCAGCTCAGCGGCTGGTGTCATGTCCCGGCCGCGACGGCGCTCCGCGCGATCGTTTGCACCAGCGGCGACCAACGTCTCGCAGAAACGGTCCTCACCGCGCGGCCCGATGTCGCCGCCCATTTCCCCGCCGCGACGGGAGCGGAACGGGCGGGATTTTTTCTCAGTATCAAACTGCCGGATCCTGACGCCCCCCTCGCGCTCGCTGCGCTCACGGACGATGGGACGCTCCTGCCCTTTCACGCATTACGAGCCGGCGATTTACCGGGGCGAGGCCCGGCACTCGGTGATTATGAAGCGTGGGCGGCGCAACACGATCCGGATCCACCGGCCCCGAAGATCCCGCCAGCGCCAGGGCCGCAGTTTTCTATTCTGCTGCCGGTGTATCGGACGCCGCTGCCGTTTTTGCGCGAGTGCTTGGCCTCCGTGCAGAGCCAACATTATCCGCACTGGGAATTAATCATCGTCGATGACGCCTCAGAGTCGGCAGAAATCACGACGATCCTCCAGCAGGCGGCGACTGATTCCCGGGTGCGGCTCCAGCCCCGCGAGAAAAACGGCGGCATTGCGGTGGCCACCAATGCGGCGCTGGCAGCGGCCAAGGGCGAATTTATGGTCTTACTGGATCATGACGATGTGCTTCGCCCCCATGCGTTGGCGGAGTTCGCGCAAGCTCTGGTCGCGAATCCCCAGTGGGATGCGCTCTATTCTGACGAAGATAAAAGCACCGCGGACGGCCGCCGCGTGTTGCCCTTCCTCAAACCTGATTTCTCGCCAGAATTTTTGCTCGGAGTCATGTATATCGGCCATGTGCTAGCGGTGCGCACGACGCTCGCGCGCCGTGTGGGCGGTTTTGATGCCGCGTATGATGGCATTCAGGATTATGAATTTTTTCTCCGCCTCAGCGAGCAGACGCGGCAGATCGGACACGTTGCGCGCATCCTTTACCACTGGCGGCAATCACCCGGCTCCAGCGCCTTGCACGGCAATGTGAAAGGCGACATGGATGAAAAACAGGGCCAAGCGGTCAGGGCTCATTTGCAGCGCGTTGGACGCAGCGAACGGGTTGCGCCCGGCGGCGGGCACCGCGCCAGATTACAAGCCACCGTCATACCCACGGTGGAAATTATCTCAGTCACCGATGAAGAGCATCCCGTGGCGACCCTCCGCCGAGCGGCGACGAAGAGTACGGCAGAGGTCCTCATGCTGATAGCGCCGGAGGTCACGGCTGACCAGAGCGTGCTCCAGGCCTTGGCGGCGAGTGCCGCCCGCCCCGATGCCGGCGTGATTGGGCCGGTGCTGTTATCCCGCGAAGGCGCGGTGCTTGAAGCCGGCTGGGCGGTCAGCCCGCGAGGCAGCGCACCCCTGATGCGCGGTTTCGATCCCACGGGAGATGGTTATCATGGCACGCTGCGGTGTACGCGCGAAGTAACGGCGGTATCGCCACTCTGCGTGGCGGTAAGTCGGACGCTCCTGCTTGAGCCGGTGAAGGCAGAAACGAGTAACCTCAGTTGGTTGAATTTCTGCCAAAGCCTGATCGCGACCGGCCGCTTCAACCGAGTCGTGGCGACCGCGCAAGTGCCGACGACGCTATTTTGGCGCGATGAGCCCCGCCCGATCGGCACGACGACGGCGCCGATCACGGCGCAATTCTTTAATCCCCACTTTGACGTCAGGCGAGCGGACTACACGCTGCGGAATCAAGGAGAGAACGCTCCGCCGTGCTGGCATTTAGACACCCCGCCGCCCACCGCGGTGAGTGATGGCTGTGTTTATTGGCGCGGCTGGTGTTTCTCACCAGCGCGCGGACCGCTGATGGTGCGCGTCACGATTCCTGGACACTTAACTTGGCCGGCCGCGAACGGCTTAGCCCGTCCCGATGTGTACGCGCTGCATCCCACCATCAGCAGTGCGGCGGTTGGCTTTGAATTACGACTGCGATTGCCCATGGGAAAGTATGAATTTAATTTTGAAGCAGTCGCGGCTGACGGGACAGTTTGGCCGTTATTTCAACAGACGACCCGAGTATCAGTCTGGCCGCGCGCTCGTTATTTTCTCCACGGTTCACTTGAAAAGCTGCTGCCCTTTCAATTGATCGCGGCGCCCAGTCAGCGTCCGCGACCCCTACCCGTTTTTAAAATACCGTCCGGCGGCGCGCGTCCTAGCCCCCGATTGACGATTGTGACGCCCTCGTTTCAGCAGGCAAAATTCCTGGAGCAGACGATGCGCAGCGTGCTCGAGCAGTCTGGGATCGATTGTGCGTACGTGGTGCAAGACGGAGGGTCGGCGGACAGCAGCCGAGCGATCATTGAGCGCTTGGCGGCGATTGACGGTGGACGGTCGACGGTGGACGGTGGGCGGTCGACGGAGGACGGTATATCCAGTCTCACGCCTTCCGGCGCTCCACGCTTAGTCGCGTGGGAGAGCGCGCCGGATGCTGGGCAGGCGGATGCCATCAAGCGCGGCTTCGCCAAGACTTCTGGCGGGCCCGATGACGTGATGGCTTGGATTAATTCGGATGATTTTTATCTACCAGGAACCTTGGCCTATGTGGTGGACTACTTTGCGCGGCATCCGGACGTCGAAGTAATTTACGGACACCGCATGGTGGTGGATGAAAATTCCCAGGAAATTGGTCGTTGGTTTTTACCGCAGCATGATCCGGAAGTGCTGCGACTGAATGATTTTGTGCCGCAAGAAACGATGTTCTGGCGGCGGCGGCTCTGGGATCGCGTGGGCGGCATCGATGCCAGTTTCAAATTCGCCATGGATTGGGATTTGTTGCTGCGCTTTCAGGCTGCGGGAGCGCGCATGGTACGGGTCCCATATTTTCTCGCCTGTTTTCGGGTGCATGCGGCTCAGAAAACTTCCGCGCAGATCCAAAGTATCGGCCAATCAGAAATCAACCACCTGCGAGAGCGAGCGCAGGGTCGGGTGATCGCGCCCGAGGAACTAGGGAAAAACTCCCGCCTGCTCCGTTACCTGCGTCGCAGTGCTTTGATCGAATTGATGTGGAAATTCGGTATTCGGGCGCCCTGAAGGGCGGTGTTCCGAAC
>NEUY01000061.1 GCA_002304425.1 Opitutia bacterium Tous-C10FEB | reverse complement strand
AATAAGAATATAGCCGCAGAGTGCACTGAGGATGGCCATCACCAGCGTGCCTAGCAGCACCGGAGTTGCCACGGTCCCAAAAACTGATTTTAACCAGAGCCAAGTAAATTCGAATTCCAGCGGTTGGACGGGTTGTCTCAGCAGCAGGCAACCCATCTTATAGGAACTATAAAACATGAGCGGCATGGTCAGGGGGTTGGAGACCCACACCAGGGCTACCGAGATCGGCAAATTGACTCGGCAGACGACGGCTCCAGCGGCGGCGAGCAACGATTGCAAGGGAACTGGAATCCAGGCCGCAAAGAGCCCGACGGCGAAGGATCCGGCAGCCGAGCGGCGATTCAAATGCCACAGATTGGGGTCAAGTAGTCTGTCTCCGAGTAGGCTTAAATACTTGTGTTTCTTTAGGGTGTCGCGATCGGGCATCCAGCGTTTAATGATTTCTTTCGGCATGGCGACGGATCGGCGGATGAATGGGTGTGGGTCGGAAGCTGATTTAAAATCTAAGGTAGAAGCATTTCATGGATGGACAGCGATAAAAAAGACAAAATTGAGTGAGGCGTGCCGCCTCTAGCCTCAAGCCTCAAGGCCGCCACCAAAGGCGCATAAGGCGCAAAACGAACGAGGCAGGGGAGGAAAAGAGGAAAATCGGGAAAGAAGAAAATTGGGAAACGGAAGATTCGGAACGGATCGACCAAGGCAGGGCCACGAAAAACACGAGAGACACAAAAACCGAACAAGGCAGGGACGGAAAAGAAGAAAATTGGGAAACGATGAACCGGATCGACCAAGGCATTTTGGCCCGCGAAATACGCGAAACGACGCGAAAGGAAATCCGAGCTTAAACCTTAAAACTATCCCGCCTCTGACCCTAACCTCTCACCTCTAACCTCAGGCCTCTGACCTCAAGCCGATAGCAGTCAACGACGGTGCCGCCCCGCTGGTTTCAGCGGAGTTGTTTTTGGAGGAAGGTGAAGGCGAGGGCGGTCATGCGGGCGCGTTGGGCGTTGTTGGCGGCGCCACCGTGGCCACCTTCAGTGTTTTCATAGTAAAGCAGATCATGGCCTTGGGCGGTGAGTTTCGCGGCCATCTTGCGAGCGTGGCCGGGATGCACGCGGTCGTCGCGGGTGGAGGTCATGAATAACGTGCGCGGATATTTTTTCCCGGCGACGGCATTCTGGTACGGCGAGTAACGGCTGAGATAGTCCCATTCGGCGGGGACATCGGGGTTGCCGTATTCGCCCATCCAACTGGCGCCCGCGAGCAACAGGTGGTAGCGTTGCATGTCGAGGAGGGGAACCTGACAGACGACGGCGCCAAAAAGTTCGGGGCGCTGGGTGAGCATGACGCCCGTGAGCAGGCCGCCGTTGCTGCCGCCCATAATGCCGAGGTGCGCGGGCGAGGTGATTTTCCGAGCGATCAGATCTTCGGCGATGGCGGCAAAGTCATCGTAGGCGCGTTGGCGATTGGGTTTTAGCGCGGCCTGGTGCCAGCGGGGACCGAACTCGCCGCCGCCGCGAATGTTGGCGAGAATGTACACGCCGCCCTGCTCGAGCCACGCCGCCCCGATGCCGCCGCTGTAGTTAGGTGTCATCGATACCTCGAAGCCACCGTAGCCATAAAGGAGAGTGGGGTTATGGCCATCGAGCTGGAGGTTTTCCCGGGCGACTTGGAAATACGGGACGCGCGTACCGTCCGGCGATATCGCTTCGTGCTGGGTAATGGCCAAGCCGACTGGGTTAAAGAAGCTGGGCAGTTGCTTGAGCGTAGTGCGCTCGTCGCGCCCGACGGTGCCGAGGGCGAGCGTGGACGGGGTGAGGAAATCGGTCACGCTGAGGAAAAATTCGTCGGACTCATCGGCGTCCACGGCCGAGGCGGACACCGAGCCAAACAGGGGGGCCGCGAGGGGTTGGCGTTCCCAGTTGCCCTCGGAGCGAAGGGTCAAGGTGTAGAGTCGGTTGCGGACGTTATCGAGTTCGTTGACGATGAGATGATTTTTAGTGTCGCTGATGCCAACGAGAGCGGTGCGCGGGCTGGGGGTAAAGAGGAAGGCGAAGTCGCGCTCGCCCTTGAGAAAGCGATCGTAGTTCATTGCAAGGAGTGCCCCGGCGGGATAGGTGCGACCGCCCGTGGTCCAGTCGGTGCGCAGTTCGACCGTGAACTGGTCGCGGTAGCTGCCGGGCTGGGCGTCGAGGGGAATATCAAGTTTTGTGAGTTTTCCCGTGCGATGGATAAACGTTTCGCTGGTGTAAAAAGTTATCGCACGGCGCACGAATTCGCGGTGATAACCGGGCTCATCGGAGGCGTAGCCAATCACGCTAACATCGGTCGCTTCACCGGCAAAAACCTCCGGGGCGTCGGCGATGGGCGTGCCGCGGCGCCAGAGTCTGACGGTGCGGGGATAGCCGGAATCTGTGAGAGCACCGGGACCGGTATTGGCCCCGACGAAGAGGGTGTCTCGGTCAAGCCAAGCGACGTTATTTTTCCCCTCGGGTAAGGTGAACGGCTGCACCGTGACAAAAGATTTTGAGGGCAGGTCGAACTCGCGGACGACCACCGCGTCGCCGCCGCCGCGGGAGAGTCGGATCAGGTAGCGTTCGTTTTGAGGATAAAGCGGAATGGCGGAGCCCCAGATCCAGTTTTCCTTTTCCGTGCGAGCTAAGGCGTCGAGATCGAGCACCGTTTCCCACGCCGGATTTTCTTGGCGGTATTCAGCCGGCGTGGTGCGGCGCCAGAGGCCGCGCGGGTTGGCGGCATCTTGCCAGAAATTATAATAGAACGCACCGCGTTTCACCACGTTGGGAATGCGGGCGCGCGAGTCGTTGATCGCCAGAAGGCGAGCGTACAAGGCCGGGTAACCGGGGGCGGCGGTCAGCTCGGCAAGGGAAACTTTATTTTGGGCCTCGACCCAAGCGAGCGGCTTGGCGCCTTCAACCTCTTCGAGCCAATAGTAGGGATCATCGACGGGCGCGGGCGTCGGTGCGGGGGCAGCGGAGAGGGAGGCGGCGGTGAACATAGCGAGCAAGAGGAGGCGGGTGGTATGCATGGCGGTGAAAAATAGAAATTTTGCGCAGAGGAATGTTCGTTCCGGCAGGCGGACGCTGCGCTCAGCGGGAAGGACGCGAGGCTTCGGCGCAGACTTGGTAATAAAATTTCAGATAGCGCTCCACGATGACTTCGGCGGAGAAAACCTGCGCGGCGCGCTGCTGGGCGGCGGATCCGAGCCGAGCGCGAAGGACCGGATCTAGGACGAGCGCGACAAGGGCCTCGACCAGTCCGGCGGTGTCGCCCAGCGGGACAAGGATGCCGGTTGTGCCATCGATATTAACTTCGGGTATGCCCCCGACGCGGGTGGCCACACATGGGCACTTAAACGCCATGGCCTCGAGAATGCTGAGGCAAAAACTTTCGCTTTCAGAAGTAAAGAACCCGAGGTCAGTGGCTTGGATGTAGTCCTCGATGGCGCTAATATTTTCGCGCACGATCACGCGGTCGCTAAGGCCGAGTCGGGCGACGTCCGCGGCAAATGGATGAAAGTCAGCGCCCGCCAAAATGAGCAGCTTGCAGGGAGCGCGCTCTTGCACGCGAGCGAAGGCGGCTAAGAGAACATCGATGCGTTTGAGTGGGCGCAGATTGGAGGAATGAAACAGAAGCACTTCATGTTCGGCCACGCCGAGCTCTTGGCGGACCGCCACGCGACTGCGTGCGGGGCGGCGCGGGGTGAAGAAGTTATGGATGACTTCGATGGGCCGTTGGACTCCCATGACGCGCTGGGTTTCCGCCCGCAGAAATTCTGAGACCGCCGTGATGCCATCGGCGGCTTCCAAGGCGTGACGGATCGCGGGGCCGTAGCCGGGATCCTTGCCGAGTAAGGTGGTGTCGGTGCCGTGCAGCGTGGTGATGACTTTTGGCGCGCGATCGGGCGGGAGCATGTCGCGCGCGAGGAGAGCGGCGGTGGCGTGAGGGACGGCGTAGTGGGCGTGAATCAGATCGAGCCCGTAATCGCGGGAAGTCTCGGCGAGCTTGACCGAAAGCGGCAGCGTGTAGTCGGGGTATTTGAAGAGCTCGTAGCGATTGATTTCCACGGCGTGGAAATGCAGGCGGGGAACATTGTGGGGCAGGCGAAAGGGCCGCTCGTAACTGATGAAGTGGATTTCGTGACCGCGCGCGGCGAGTTCCTCCCCCAACGTGGTCGCAAGGATGCCGCTGCCCCCGACGCTCGGGTAGCAGGTAATACCGATCTTCAGTGGACGATGGGGCGGCATGGATTTCAGAAGTGACGCGCCGCGCGGGTGATCGGCCCTAAGGAGGCGAAGACCAGGGGATCGTTGGGGTACAGCGCGATGGCGGCAGCGCAACCCCCGCGGGCTCCGTTCACGGTGGCGCGGGCGAGTTGCAGGCGCGAGTAGTCCCGGGTTTGGTGCTGGCTGACGTGAGCGGCCATCGCCGCGGTCCAAGCGGTGAGCACCGCGGGGGCGGAAACATCGATCAAGATGGGCGTAATATCCTTTGGCTCGGCGTCGGTCGAGAGGGCGTAATACAACAGCGCGGCGCAGGCGTGGGCGGGGAGCGCGTGGAGTTCGGCTAGTCCACCGTAGCGAGCGAGGCGCGTGGCGTCCCGCACGAGGCGACCGAGGCGGGCGTGATCGGGGTGTTGATTTTCCACGAGGCTGGGGGCGAGCACGATTCCTGGGCGGTGGCGCCGAATCAGCGCCGCGAGAGTGATCGCGTGAGGCGTGGTGATTTCAAGGTGAGCATCGCCGGCGAGCTCGATGAATTCGTGCGTCGCGCCCAGCAGCTTCGCGGCCTGGGCCGCCTCGGCGGTGCGTTCCGCGGGGGTGCCGTGGGTGCTCGCTTCGCCGCGCGAGCAGATGACGCAGTGCACGGGCCGACCAGCCGCGGTGGCCTGAGCGATAATCCCGCCCACGCCAAATTCAAGATCGTCGGGGTGGGCGCCAAAGGCGAGGAGGGGAGTGAGTTCAGACATCGGTGTAAGCTTCGTCGGAGCGGTCAATGGGGTCACGGGTGAGAAAAGTAATTTCAGGGGCATCCGCGCGATTAAGGTAAGCCTGTTCGCCGGCCCCTGCAATATAATGGGTGCAGTGCAGCACGGATTGCATCCAGCGGAGGCGACTGTCCCGGGACGGACTAATCTGCGCCGGCGTAAAAGGAGTAGCGGGCAAGGTCAGGTAAGCGGAACCGCCCTCGTGCAGTTGTAAGGTGCCGGTGGGGGCGCGGCGGGCGCGGACCAGTTCACCCTCATAGCGGACATCCACAAAATAATCATCGATCGGCTGGGCGGCTTGGCGGAAGGCAGGATCGCTGGAGCGCACGACGCGAATCCCCTCCAGCAAGCCCATGGCGCGGTACAGGTGCAGGCAGAAATCAGCGACGGTGTCGGCCTCGATGCCTTGGAACGCGCTCACCCAGCGGGCCGCGACGTAGGCGGGCAGTTGGCGGGCGGTCTGGTCGCGCCAGCCGGGCGGGATTTTTTTCGCGTAGAGCGGAGAGAATTTGCGCTGAATTTTATTTTGAAACGTGAAATTGAAGGTCAGCGGAGCGTCGGTCTTGCGATGGCGGAGCGTCGTCTGGGTTTCGCGCGGATCGTGGTCGCTGTCATGGTAGAAGAACACCATCTCGCCCCCGATCTCCGCTTGGAGTCGCCGAGCGGTGGCGAACTTGGCGAAGAGAAAGCGGCGCGGGAAAAATCCGCAGGGTTGCTGACCGAAACAGATGAGGGGAGCGGCGTTCATGCGCGAGCGGCGGCGGCTGGGGTGGGGCGCAGAAATTCTAAGCCGAGACTAAAAAGCATGCAGGCGGCGCAGCCGATGAGGTTATACCAGAGGTAGGAAATGGAGAGCGTGTTATAAAGCACGATGACCAAGGTCTGCGCGGCCAAGGCCGCCCAGAAAACGCTCGTGCCGCCGACGCGCGGCAAGAAAAAGGCCACGAGAAACAAGCCGAGCACGACGCCATAAAAAATGGAGCCGATGATATTAATGGCTTCGATGAGGTTTTCGGAGAAGCCCGCGAAGAGGGCGAAGCTGATGGCGATGACGCCCCAGACGGCCGTGAACCATTTAGCGACGCGCACGTTGCGCGCTTCGTCGTGGGCGGCGAGCGGGCGGAAGTGACGCCAGAGATCGATGGTGGACGTGGTGGCGAGCGCGTTGAGTTCGCTCGCCTTCGAGCCCAGCGCGGCGGCGATCATGACCGCGATCAGCAGACCGATCACGCCGTGGGGGAGTTGTTCGAGAATGAAGCCGATGAACACGTAGTCGGAGTCCTTAGTCGGCGCTCGCGAATTGGCGGCGAGCAAGGCGGCTTTGGCCTCTTGGCGCACGGCTTCGGTGGCGGCGTTGGCCGTGACCATGGCCGTCCGGGCAGTGAGTTCAAGGGCCGCATCATTTGCGGTGCGGGCCGCGAGCCAGGTGTGGATTGTCGCCTGCTTGGCCACGTGGAGCGCGGCATGCTTAGCCTCGAGGGCGCGCAATGGATCGCCCGTGGGGGCGGCGGTCGCGTGCGACCACTCGACGCGGTTGTAGAACAGCGGCGCGGGTTGAAATTGATAAAAAACAAAAACTAGTACGCCGAGCAGCAAGATGCCAAATTGCATCGGGATTTTGAGGAGCGCATTGAACATCAGGCCGAGTCGGCTATCGCGCAACGAGGCCCCGCCAATATAGCGGGAGACCTGCGATTGATCCGTGCCGAAATAGGAAAGCGAAAGAAAGAGTCCCCCGAAAATTCCGGTCCAGAACGTGTAGCGTTTGGTCGGATCGAAGGAAAAATCGACAGCGGTTAATTTACCGAGGGCCCCGGCCACGTGAGCCGCTTCGCTGAAGCCCAGGCCGGTGGGCAGGCGCGCCAGCAGAATAAAAAATGCGGTAAACATACCCGCGAAAATAACCCCCATCTGCCATTTTTGGGTCAGGCTCACGGCGGCGCTGCCGCCCGTGACCGTGTACACGATGACCACGAGCCCTGTGCTGATGATGGTGAGATCAAGACGCCAGCCCAGCACGCTCGCGAGAATGATGGCCGGGGCGTAAATGGTGACGCCCGCAGCGAGACCGCGTTGCAGCAGAAACAAGCCAGCGCCGAGCAAACGGGTTTTTTGGTCAAAGCGTTGGCCTAAATATTCGTAGGCCGTATAGACGCCCAAGCGGCGATAGATCGGCAGGAAGACCACGCAGATGATGATGAGCGCGAGCGGCAGGCCAAAATAATTTTGCACGAAGCCCATGCCATTTTCGAACCCCTGGCCGGGGATGGACAGAAAGGTGATCGCACTCGCCTGGGTGGCCATGACCGAAATCCCGATCGTGCCCCACCGCGTGGAGCGATTCCCCATTAAATAAGTATCGAGGTGATCGGTGTGCCGCGTACGCCAAGTCCCGTAGGCGGCGATGCCGATGATCGTGACGAGCAGCACTAGCCAATCGAGCGAGTTCATGCGAAAAAGCGGGCAAACCACGCGAGTGCCGCCACCACAAAAATAAAACTCAGGAACACAAAAATATAGACTCCCCGCCACGTGCTAAATCCCGGGACGCCGGGCGCGGAGTCAGGCGCGGGTTTTTCCACGCGGCCGGAATTGGTCGGGGGCGGCAGAATCATTGCTTGAGTGAGACGAGATTGGCGAAGAGACGATACGCGCCGGGCACGCCGGCGGGGAGTTGGCGGAAAAAGGCCAGCGACGTGTAAACAAAATAGCCCTGGCCGTAGGGAGCGACGAGCACGCTGCTGGTGAGAGGGGCTTCACCCGGATCGTGCATGGCAAATAAGGGTGTAAATTTTGCCTGATCCCAAGTGCTGGGGAAATAGGCGCCCCGTTCTTGGACCCAGCCGGTAAAGTCGGCCGGACTAAGGCGGTTGGGCGTGGTTAACGCGGGGTGATTGGGTGCGAGGAAGGTAACGACGGCGTTTTCATCCGTCACGCGAAAGCTCGGCGCATCACCTTTGATCGAGAGTGCATAGGGCGCGAGGGTCGGTGTCTTTAGACCATTGGGGCGGTTGTATTGTGCGATCACGGTGCCACCCGCTGCGCTGTACGCGAAGAGTCCGCTGAGGTGCGCCGCCAGATCGGTGCGTTCGTTGAAGGCCCGCACGCCGATCACGACGGCGTCGAGATCGCGCAATTTTTCCGGCGTAAGATCAGCGCCCGTTAACAGAGTTACGGCGTAGCCCATTTGCTGCAGAGCCGCGCTGGTGTTGTCGCCGGCACCCGGCAGGTAGCCTACTTTGCGGCCACGAATGGCGAGATCGAGCGCGACGACTTGGAGGCGGGCAGTGGGTTGCAGCAGCAGCACGGGGAGATGCGGATAGCGGATGGCGATTCGCTGATGGTCGTAGCTCTCCCCATCCAGATCTGCGACCGCCCGGACACTCGCGGTCGCGGGGTGCGCTGGCGCTGTGAGGGTGAAGGTGAGTTGGATTTTATCCCCCGCGTTTGTGAGGTGAAACGAGTGGGTGGCCGGCGCGGCTTGCCAGCCGGAGGGCAATTCCAGCCGCAACGTCCCCGCGGTGTTGGCGCGGGCGGCGGTGACCTCGATCACCGTAGGTTGGCGGGAGTGGGGGGCAAACAGCGCCACCTGGTCGGCAAACGCGAGCGCGACGGGGGCGACGACCACGAGGGGCCGGCGGGCTTGCGCAGCGGAGGCGGCAGCAACGATCTGGATCGGCTCGTCGCTCACGCTCAAAGTCTGGCCCGCAATTTCAAAAACAAATTCGACGGGGAAGGCCGGTGGGTTAACCGGGCGCCCGATGAGCTCAGCGTCGTCCACCACGCTCATGCCGGCGGTGCCTTCCGCGCGCAGCCAATACGGCTGACTCGGCGGGGCTGATTTCGGTAGGGTGGACTGGGCTTCGCGGGTCAGCGTTGCGCCAACGGAAAGCGTGGTGCCAACCGCGAGCTCCGTGTTGAGCGAGGGATAACGAATCGAGACCCAGCGCACGGCAGCTCCCCCGGAGCGCAGCGTGGCGCGGTGGGTCAGCGCGAGGATTTCGCCCGGAGTGACCTCGGCTTGGGGACTGACGGTTTCGATGGCGAGGCCGAGGCACGCTTGTAAAAGATGATCGAGCTGCGTGCGTTTGGCAGTGAGGACGGGGTCAGCTGGCCACGCGGCCAGGCGTTTGCGCAGGGTCAGCAATGCCGCGACGCTCGCCGTTGGATCGGCTGGATTAAAATCAGCGATCGTGGTGTCGATGAGCGTGCCCACGGCCGCGCCATCGGGGTAACGGCTCCAGCTGACGTCGACGCCGTCGAGGAGGTCGGTCGCGGCCCGCTCGCCCGCCAGCAACTCGAAGGTTTCGAGGCGTGAGCTCCTGACCTGAGCCGTGGCCAAGCTGCCGAAGCCTTGAGTGATGTGCATGGCGCGGCTCCGATTGGCGATGGCGCCAAAGGCTTCGCCGGAGCTGGGATCGGTGCCCGCGACTTCGAGCTTGAGGGCGGCCGCATAAAGCGCGGAGTTGGCATTCAGCTGGGAATTATAAGGGGTGTTGTTGTGGAGAATGCGTTTGGGCTGCCATGGCGTGAGGCCGCCGGTTGAAGGAGCAAGTTGCTCGGGGAAGGCGGTCGGATCGCCGGCCAGCTTGAACGCCTCGAGGGCCAGCACACTCGAGGCCGTGTGGTGACCATGGGTGCTGCTGGGGGTGGGCGAAAATCGGGTGATGACAACGTCGGGTCGGAATTGGCGGATAACGCGCACGACATCCGCCAACACTTGTTGGCGGTCCCAGATGCGCAGGGTTTCGTTGACGTCTTTGGAATAGCCGAAATCGAGGGCCCGCGTAAAAAATTGGTGGCCGCCGTCAAGTTGTCGGGCGGCGAGAAGTTCCCACGTACGCGCGAGGCCGAGTTTCTCACCGAACTCAGGGCCGCTCTCGTTTTGACCGCCGTCACCCCGCGTCAGGGAGAGGTAGCCCGTGCGGTAGCCGCGACCCCGTGCTAGATAAGTGATGAGCTGGGTGTTTTCGTCATCGGGATGCGCGGCGACATAGAGGACGGACCCCAGTTCGCGGAAGGCGCGCAGCTCTTGCAGGATCGGGGTCACGAGTCGGCTGCTCGGTGTTTGCGACGGGCGAGAATCGGCGGCGACCGCGCCCCCAGCGATGCAGGCGAAAGCGAATGCGAGTGCAGGCAGGAACGGAAGACGGCGGGAGTTCACGAGGTGGGTGGGAGCTAAAATGAAAAGCGAGCCCTGAGGCTGAGATCGGGGCCACTTATCGAGCAAGGCAGATGCGGTTGGGGTTACTTGAGCGAGGCAATCAAGTCCTGGTTTAGTTTGGCGTATTCTTCACCGATCGAATTTTTGGCCTTGAGGGCGGCCTCGAGGGAAGCTTGGGCGGTGGCAAGCGCACCGACCTTGTCGCCGGCGGCGGCCAGGATTTTGGCCTTACGATAAACCATGTAGAAGGCGGATGGTTGCTTGGCGATGGCTGCATCCATCCAAGCGGCGGCTTTGGTGAGATCCAAACCGTGGTCGAGGTAGAACATCGCCGCGTTCACGTAAGGCTTTTTGGGTTCCGCCGATGCCATCACGGCTTCGATCTGGGGCACGAGCGAGGTGACGACATCGACCGTGATTTTAATCGGCACGACGGTCTGCGCCCAAATTAAGTTGAGCGTGGCGGATTCGTCGCGGAGAGCGGCGAATTCGATCGTGAGAGATTCCACGGGGGAACTGAGAGCGGCTGGCGTAACTTTTACGCGGGCGACATCGTTCGCCGGATTGTATTTGTAGGCACCCCACTGCGAGGAGTCTTGATGGATGATCACGGTCCACTCCTGCAGGCCGGGAATAGTGAAGAGCTCATAGTGGCCAGCTGGAATCGTCGCGCCACCGAAGTTAACGGCGGTCGAAAACTTAATCTTAGTCGCGGAGTTTGCCCCGGTGCGCCAGACTTCGCCCAAAGGTACTAGCTGGCCGAAGGCTTGGCGGCCCTTGAGGCTGGGCCGAGAGTAATTGATTTCAATATCGGTGATGCCAACACGTTGCTTGATCGTTGCCGCCGGACTGGCGGCCGGGAATTCCAAGCTGGGCGTCGGCGTCTGCGCGTGGCTGGAGGCAATCGCTAGCCAGGCGGTGGCCATAACGACGAGGGATTTAATTTTCGGAGTGAGCATATGGTGGGGGGATTAACAGAATAAAGCAATCGACCGAGCGGCGACCAGCGAAGAGTGCTGCGGCAATATTTTCTTAGTCATCGGATAAGTCGCGCGATGGCGTGCAGGACAAAATGCCTGAGGCCTGTTTTAGCGGGGATACCAATTGCCATCCAGCAAAAGTAATCGGCTGGGGGTGAAAGTAAAATCAGGACTGGCGGTAAAGGGATGGGGTTTTTCGGCTGATTTGCCCGGGGCGGGCTCGATTGGTTGCTAGGGGTAGCCTAGCGTGGTCCCATGGGCCCGATCCGGCTAGATGCAAAAAAGGCCGCTCGCAAGCGGCCTTTGATCAAAGCACTGGGCATAATATCAGTTGGTGATATCGTGCGTGTTGCTGTTGCCGCGAATGGGCATGTAGGTCTTGTACCACTCTTTCTGGGCGGCGCTGCCAGCGTAGGCCTTGAGGGCGGCCTCATCGGCGAACTCCATTACGAAAACAGCTGACCATTTACCCTGAACCTTGATGGCCTTAGTCCAGACACGGGTAATACCCGCGTTGGCCGCGGGCAGGGCTTGGACGCCGTCCAAGGCAGCCTTGATCTGTTCCGGAGTGGCCTCGGCCTTCCAATTGACGGAGACGACATGAATCACGGATTTTGGCGCGGTCTCAGCAAAGGCCGCAGTGGCGCCGAGGGTCAGCAAGCTGGCGGTGAGGAGGGAGGTGAGGAGCTTTTTCATGATGCGATATTTAAGGAGGATGAACGGGGAGGTTAAGCGAGTCGCTACGAGCAACCCGCCGAATAGATGTACAATCAGTAATCGTTTGCCCAAAAGTCAACTAGGCGAAAAGTCAGAGGTGTGAGGTGAGGGGTTAGAGGTGAGAGGTCGCACCGTTGTTGATTATTATCAAGTAGAGGTCAGAGGTCTGAGGTTAGAGGGTCGATCCGAATCTCAGTTTCACGATTTTCTACTTTCCCGCGTTTCATCTTTTCCTGCCCTGCCTTGGTTTTATATGATTGACTCCAATCATATAAAATCCTTCCGTCATGGTCATGCGTGTACCGCAAGAACTCGTGGATTTACGCCGGGAGGAGCTTCGTCGCCTGATTCGGCGCGATGGTTTCTTGCCGGTGGCCGAGATTTGTCGCCGCCTCGC
>NEUY01000060.1 GCA_002304425.1 Opitutia bacterium Tous-C10FEB | reverse complement strand
AGCCTCGTACACCGTATCGTAATGACCGCACAGCATGACCTGCACGGGAGCGGCGGGGCGCTGACGAATACTGAGGGCGGTAACGCCGGCCGGATTAAAACCCGGTGCGTCAGCCGCCAGTTCGGTGATAGAAGCGGTGGGAAAGGCGGCGGCAAATTCGCGCCGCAACGCCGCACTCATGCGCGCAAGCCCAGCCGCGTGACCGGAACCCGAATTAATATTGGCCCAACGTTCGAGCAGCGCACCCAATTCGGCGGTACGGGCAGGCAAGGCAGCAATGGCAGGAGGCAGCGACATGAAGGATGATGTTCGTGGGTAATTATATTCCCGGATACTTTCTGTTGGCTAAATTTAGCCGTGAGGTGAATCAAAATCTTGTCGCAGCGCCGCCAAGCTTAATTGCAGGCAACCGCAGGCCAAGGATCCAGCTCCAGCGTGAACAGATGATGAGCAAAATGGGTAAAAAAAAGGGGCGATCCGCTTGGACCGCCCCAGTAAAATATCAGCGCGCCCGCTCAAGCCGAGCGAGCGATCTGGTTGGTCAACGCAGTTTGTAATCGACAGAGAGCGTGAAGGCGCGACCACGAGGATCGGCGATCCGGGGCTCCCAGCTGCTGCCGGCACCCGTGTTGGTGTCGTAGGCGACCGAGAAGGGCGGCTCGGTGTTGAAGAGGTTCTTCAGACCGGCAATCACGGTGAGGTCTTTGCTCCAACGGTAAGTCAGACTCGCGTTGTAGGTAATATATTCACCGACCTTCGGTTTCCAGTTAGCCGGTGTCACCAAACCAGCGAGCACGCCAGGGGCGACATAGTCCATGTAGCCCGCGCGATAAAGCTGGCTGACGCGGCCCGTCCACTTGCCCTTTCGGTAGGAAGTCGAAGCGGAGTACTTCCACTTCAAGCCGATGTCGCTCGCGCGGGTGAAGCGGCCGATTTCGCTTTTACCCCAAGGGGCACTGGCCAGCAGGCGAGATTTTTTCTCGATGAGCTGAGTCACATTAAGATCAGTGACCAACTTACCACCGTAGACTTCGAAATCTCCGCGAGCATTGTACTCAATGCCTTTGGTCGAAGTTTCACCGGCATTGAGCCAGCGACTGTCGATCGCCGAAATCAAGTTGGCGCTGTCGCGAATGATGGCGTTGCTGAAGAGCTGATAATTTTTCAAAATATCTGACGCGCCGAGTGTCAGGATGGTGCCATCGCGACTGATCGACCACCAGTCAGCGCTCAGCGTGATGTTCTTGATCGGTGAGATCACAATACCAGCCGAGTACATCTTGGCGTTCTCGGGATCTAAAGTGGCCTTACCGCCCGAATAGGTCAGGATGCTGTTAGCCGGGATCGCGAGGTTGGTGTAGGGATTAACCAAATCGAGACCGGCGTAGATGCTCTCGGTGCGTGGGTCGAATTGTTGCTTAAAGGTCGGCACGCGGAAACCGGTGCTGTAAGCCGTGCGGAAGAGAACTTTTTCGCTGGGAGCGAAACGAAGCGTCAGCTTCGGATTGGTGCTGCTGCCGAAGCCGGTGTAGTCGTCGCGACGAGCGGCAACATTCAAGTCGAGGGTCTTGAGCAGAGGAATCTGCAGTTCGGCGAAAATCGCCTTGATATCGCGACTGAGCGTACCCGCCGTGGCCAAGGTATTATCGAAGGGAGCGTTGAAGATAAAGTTCTGCACCGAAGTTGAGTCAGAACGTGGATCACCCGCAAAGGAATATTCCTCTTTGCGAATATCGAGACCCACCGCGCCCTGCATTTCACCAGCGGGCAGACGCCAGACTGGACCTGAGGCCGTGAAGTCAGCCGTCGTGGTGGTGAACTTGCCGCCGTAGAGCTGAGCCCCATCAGCACGGACAGCGTCAAGGGCTGTCAGGGCGGCCGAACTCTGGGTGTAAGAGAACGGGTTGAGCGTGCCGTTATTGATCAAGGCCGCGAACGGATAGGCGTAGAAGTAGCCGCGGTTCAACCGCGACTTGCCTTGGCTTTGAGCTTGGGCGAGGCCGGCGCGATATTCCCACCCTTGCAGGAAGGACAGCGGACCCTCGGAGCTCAGGAGAAAGCGGCGGGTGTCGCTGACCGTGGAGATCTCACGATTGCCGACCGGCTCAGCGCGCCAACGGAATGGGATGGGCTGGCCGCGGTTAACCTCAAGGGCGGGGAAGAAGGCGACCAAGGCGTTGAAGACGCGATTGTAGTCAGAACCGGTGCTTGGGTAAGCCAGATTATAGAAAGCGTTGGTCGTCGCGGTGGAACTCGAAATCTGATTGGACGAGAAACTCTTGGTTGATTCCGAGCGGCCGATTACGGCCTCGACGGTAAGGAGATGCTCACCGAGTTTAAAGGAACCCCGGCCAACGAAGTTGGTATTTTTAACCGGCTGCTGCAGTACGGCGGCGCGGCCAGTATCCCAAGCGGAGCCGTATTTGGCCGAAGGGCTGTTCCAAAGCAATTCAGCATAAGGCCCCATGCCATCATAACCGGCGTAGCCAGCCGTGTTGGTGGGGAGATCAATAATATTGATGCCGTTGACCCGTAGCGCCGCGTTGACGGGATCAAGCGGACCGGTGCCGCGCAGGGTAGTCGTCGTGCTACCAGCGCTCAGGACGTTATAGAGGGAGCTGATCGCAAAAATCGTGGCGATCGGGGTACCGCGCGTATCGGGCGAAATGCCGCGATCGGGCTGGAAGGTATTAATGAAATCACGTTGGTCGCCCCGGAGGACCTTATGATCTGAAAGCGCGAGGGAAGCCATGAGGTTCCACTTGTCTTGGTTTAAATCACCCCAGCCGCCGACCACCGAATAACGATTGATGCGGCCACCACCCTCTTGGGTGATATCGTTGGAAGCATTCGCGCGAACCCCGCGAAAATCGGACCGCGTGATAAAATTAATAACCCCGCCGACGGCATCGGTACCGTAAATGGCGGACGCACCATCCTTGAGGATTTCGACGCGCTCAATGGCGGGGAAAGGAATCGAGTTGAGATCGACCACACCGCCGTTGAGGCCGTGGGAGGCAACGCGACGACCGTTGAGGAGCACCAAAGTAGCGTTGGAACCTTGGCCACGGAGATTGGCGGAAGTGGCGCCGTTATTGCCCCGCTGGGCTCCGGCGACCACGTCGGCGTTACTCGCCAAATTGTCGAGGCCGTTACCATTGATGTTAATTTGCGAAATCAACTGCTCGGCGCTGGCGATGCCTTGTTGATCCATATCCAGACGCGTGATGGTCTCCATCGGCAAAGCGCCTTCGTTAGCGATCCGCTTGATCATCGAACCGGTGACGACGACCTTCTCCAAAACAATGCGCTCGGCCGGACCTTTAGGGGTCGCGAGGCTGGCAGGGGCGTCAGCCGCCTGCAAAGTGAAGCTGGCAGTGAACAGGAACAGGCTGGCGGCGATCGGCAACAGCACAGCCTGCAATGAAGTCAGGCGAGGTAGGTTAGGTTGGCTCATAGGTGTAGTAGGTTATTGGAACTTGGTTCCGGATTAAATCATAGCTGTAAAGGGGCTAAAATCAGACGCGAAATCGAGTTAACTCCAAGACAAAACAAACGGCAGGTTTCACTATCTGCTATTTGACTGCATTAGACGAATATCTCGACCAGTTATTTAAAAAACTTACCCCCTATCGGTGGCGACCGGGCGAGTCTCGACGGGCACGCGGAACTGAACGGCCACTATGTCGATAGGCCAATGGGGAAACGCCATAGGCCACCCGAAACGCACGGCTAAAGCTATAAATAGAACTAAACCCACAAAGCTCGGCGATCTCCGACACCCGTTGCGGCCCGAGCCGAAGATGACCGCAAGCTTGCTCCAGTCGCAGATGACGCAAATGCCGGCCAATGCTTACGCCACATGAAGCCCGAAACCGCGCGCGCAAGTGGCTGGGGCTAATGCCCAAAGCGCGGGCCATATCTTGCAGACTCGGCGGCTCATGGCTCCGCTGCGCTAATTGATTCACGCGCGACAAAAGATCGGGTTGGGTGGTCACGGACCAAGCAGTCGTGGGCGCCGCTAACTTAAGGCGCCGCAGCCGCGCGAGTAAAATTGACAGTATCAGAATGGGTAAATCCGCGGTGCGTTCGGTTTCATAAGCCTCCACAAGCTCCGCCGCCAAGGAACGCAACTGCGGCGTTAATCCAAATGGCTGATAGCGCAGTGCCGCCAACTCGACGATCTCCGTCGATTCAAAGGTCACAAACAGCCAAGCGAGTGTTTCGTGAGCGACCTTGGTGTAATGGTGAAACTGAAAGGGAAAAACCAATAACCCCTCCCCGGCGCGCAACCGAATGGCCTGATCATCGACGCAGACCGTCGCCGCCGTGCGCAGCGCGAAGATTAAAACGAAACGATGATGCAGTGAGCGCCCCCGCCGAGGTTTATTCAGATCGGTAGCGGTGCTGCGCTGGAAACAAACCACATTGTCCGGCAGCGGAAGTTTCGCCGCCGACCGCCCCACCAACGGATGCAGGGGTTGCGGCAATCGCGCGACGAGTTCTTTCAGCGGGGGTGAAACGGGAGTTAGCATTTATGTTAAAAACATCGTCATTTCTGCTATTGGTTCTAAACGAGGCGAGCCTTATTATCTGGGGCGATTTAATTCCCTCCTGCCCCCACGCCATGATTTCCTCCTCCCTTCTCGAGCGCAACCATCACGAACATTCGCCCGTCGCCGTATTTGCGGGCAGTTTAGCGGCTGCTCGCGCCGTGGCCCAAGAAATTGCCGCCCTCATTCGGGCGCGCAATCGCGAAGGCCGCGCCTGCGTGCTGGGTCTCGCGACCGGCTCGACCCCCGTCACCTTATACGCGGAACTAGTCCGCCTGCACCGCGAAGAGGGTCTGAGTTTTGCTAACGTCACGACTTTCAATCTCGACGAATACTACCCCCTCGGCGCCGAACAGCCCCAGAGCTATCGGCACTTCATGCGCACCCATCTCTTCGATCGGGTGGATATCGATCCAGCACGTACTCACCTGCCCTCAGGCACGGTCACCAAGTCGGAGGTCGATGGCCATTGCGCTGCCTACGAGGAAGCCATTCGCACGGCGGGCGGCATTGATTTACAACTCCTCGGGATCGGCCGCACCGGCCATATTGGTTTCAACGAACCCGGCAGCCCCCGTCACTCCCTCACCCGCTTAGTAACCTTGGATCCGTTAACGCGACGCGATGCCGCGGCAGATTTTGGCGGAGATATGGCGACCCCGCGGCACGCCTTGACCATGGGCGTGCGCTCGATCTTGAACGCTCGGCGCGTCATTCTAATCGCCTGGGGCCAGCATAAAGCGGACATCGTGCGGCAAGCCATCGAAGGCGAAGTTAACTCACAGGTCACCGCCTCCTTCCTCCAGGAACACGCGAACGCTTTATATGTGCTCGATGCCGCCGCCGCGAGTTCCCTGACCCGTTACCGCACGCCATGGCTTATTGGCCCCTTAGCTGAACAAGGACTCGCGTGGGATGAGCGCATGACGCGGCGCGCTATTTTGTGGCTCTCTCAATTAAAACAAAAACCCATTCTCAAGCTGACCGACGACGACTATAACGAGGCGGGGTTGCAGGATCTCAGCCGAGCCCACGGTTCCGCTTACGAAACCAACCTCGCCGGCTTTTATCAGATGCAACACACGATCACCGGCTGGCCGGGCGGTCGCGATCCCGCGAAGGCCAAACCCGGTGATGCCCCCGTCCGCCCCCTGCGCGCGGCGGGCGCCGGAATTTTCCCCAAGCGCGTGCTGGTGCTTTCGCCGCATCCGGATGATGACGTCATATCCATGGGCGGCACACTCTGTCGCTTAGTCGATCAAGGTCACGAGGTGCATATCGCCTATGAAGTTTCCGGCGCCAGCGCCGTATCCCATCAGGCGGCGTGGAATTTATTAGCCTTTGTGCGCGACAGCGGACTCGCCAATCCGGCCGAAGCCAATCGGCTCACCACATTGTGCGCCAGCCTCAGCAGCGACCAAGCGCCTGCCTCCACGGCGGAAATGCTTAAATGGAAAGGACTCATTCGCCGGCACGAAGCGATCGCGGCGGCGCGCGTCTGCGGCGTGCCCGAGCGTCAGTTACATTTCCTCGACCTTCCTTTTTATACCGGGGAAACCCGCGGCCGCACCTATGGGGCCGCCGATGTAGCCGCCATGGCGAAGCTCCTTAATGAATTTAAACCGCAGCTGATTTATGCCGCCGGCGATTTAGATGATCCCCACGGCACGCATCGCCTGTGTCTGCATGTCCTGCGCGACGCGCTGGCCCAAGCGGCCACAGCCAAAGTTGCTTGGCTGGCTCAGGCCGAACTCTGGCTCTATCGGGGAGCCTGGGCGGAATGGCCGCTCGATGAAATCGATCTCGCCGTCCCGCTCAGCCCACAAGAGGTACTGCGCCGCCGCCGCGCTATTTTCCGGCACGAAACCCAAAAAGATCAGGCGCTTTTCCTCGGAGAGGATCGCCGAGAATTCTGGCAACGCACCGAAGATCGCAGTCGCAACTTGGCCCACGCTTACAACGCCCTGGGGCTCGCCGAATATGAAGCGATCGAAGCCTTCAAGCGCTACGATCCCGTAGAATTTTCTGCGTCGAAAGCGTTCTAACTCATCGACCCGCCGCCTGCTCGTTAGCGGAAAAGCCCGAACCAAAAACGCTGGGCCTCAGATCCGCACGAACCATTGCCGGCGCCACAAAAGCCCGGCGATCAACAGATGGAGTAGCACGAAGGCGACGGCAAAGAGTAGCGACGCATTAACCGGAGTCGCATAAGGCGCGAAGGCGGTCGCGTAAATCCAGCCCTTCAGCGTGACAGCGGCACCCGTGGGACCGACCCAAGAAATCACCCCGAGCAAGCGGCCGAGGAGTCCGGCGAGCACAAAAATCACAATCGCATTTGAGCCATAGATAATCAACGGCGTGGCCCAGCGCCGGTAGCGGCGCACTTCAATCAGCCAGTAAAATCCCGCGCAGATCAGCGCCGCCGCCCCCGCGGTAAAAAGCGTAAATGAACTGGTCCACAGATTTTTATTAATCGGCATCCAAGGGACCAGCCCGAGACCACTGATCAGGAGCGTCACCCCCAAGCCACCGAGCCGAAGAGCCTTAACTGAATCAGTTGCTCCAGTGCGAAGAATCTGGCCGGCGAGCACCCCCAGTAACGTGGTCGCGATCGCAGGCAGCGTGGACAACAGACCCTCCGGATCAAACCCCGGCGCCGGCGCCCCCGACCAAGTATGTCCCGCGAGGAGATGCGAGTCGATCCACCACGGCAGACTTCCCGACGCGTTCAGTTGGCCCGCCCCATAACCCGGTACGGGCACCAGCATCAGCAGCGCCGAGTAAACTACCAGCAACCCACCGGTCCACGCAACCTGACCGCGCCAAGTACTGCGCAGAAAAATCGCACTCGCCGCCAAATAACAAAGCGCGATGCGCTGCAGCACACCGGGGAGGCGCAGCGTCGCGAAGGAAAAGTGCTGCGCTGAAAGCAGCCCGAAAGGGAAAGCATTGAGCAACAACCCCAGCAAAAAAATAATCCCGGCGCGGCGCCAGACATGAGCCCTGAGTTGATGGTGATCCGCCCCGGCCGCAACGCGCTGCGCCAAGGCGAAGGTAATGGCGACGCCCACGATCCATAAGAAAAACGGAAAAACCAGATCCGTCGGCGTCCAGCCGTGCCACGCGGCATGCCGCAACGGAGCATACACCTCACTCCAAGCGCCTGGGTTATTAACCAGCAACATCGCAGCAATGGTAGCGCCGCGAAAAGCATCTAATGAAATCAGCCGATGGCTTGGGCCCTGAGTCACAGTTTGCGGAAGTTAGCGGCTAAATAAATTGCAGCAAGAACGGAGCCCAAATTCTGGGCCTAGTCACGCCGCGGGGAAGCGAGGCGGCCTCGTTACTCGGCTCCCTCCGAAGCGAGCCGCACCGCGATTTCATCAAGGGCGGCGGTGCCTTTATGACCGGGCGAGGCCAGATAACGGTTGAGCATTAAACTAAAAACCAGCCGCTCGCCGGCGGCCGTCGTCACATAGCCCGACAAGGCATTCACCCAACGGAGCCCGCCGGTTTTCGCATGGACGTTTCCCTCCGCCGCGGTCCCTTGCATCCGCTGGGCCAAAGAGCCGTCCACACCCGCGGTCGGCAAGGCCGCCAAAAATGCGGCGGCTTCACGATGCGTCGCCATCGCCGTGAGTAAATTCACCGTGGCGGAGGCCGACGCCAGATTGTTGCGCGAAAGACCGGAGCCTTCGTCAAACAGCACGGCTGATGGCGGAGTGCCGATACGAGCGAGAAATTTTTCTAACGCCGTCACCGCTAATTCATCGGAACGCACCCAAGCCGGCGTCGTCGCCGTACGCGTTTGCTCACCCAGATAGGCAAAAATAAGATCGGTCTCGAGATTCTGCGAAGGCAGCATGAACCCTGCGACTAATTCACGCAGCGGGGGGGACACGATTTCACCCAATTGCACTGCACCGGGCGCAGGAGCATCAGGCCAGCGCCGACTGCGGGCTTGCCCATCAACTTTGATACCCGCCCGCTGGAGGGCGGCGCGCAAGCTCGTGGCAAACCACGCGGCCGGTCGCGGCACGGCCGCTTCGGTCAGTTCCTCTTGGCCCCCGAGCGGCAGGCTACCAGTTAAGTACACGACATTTTCTCCCGGTAGACGTTGCACGCGAACCTCGCGCGCACTTTCGGCTGAGCCGGTGACAATTCGATTATCAAATTCCAGCCCGCTCTCTGGTTGGAGCACCGTGAGTACACTGGTCTGACCAACCGCGGCCGCTGGGGTGATGCGCAGGTCGACGTAATTATCCGCGAGCGAAATAGCGGAAATTTCGGCCCCATATTCATAGTCCATGTCATCGGCGGTCCAACTCGCCCCTTGCGGAGGCACCCGCAAGTAAGTCGCGTCGGCCACAATATCGCCCGTGATCTGCTTCACTCCCGCCTGCCGCAGGACGGCGATAAAAGGCTCAAACAGGGTCGAGAAATCTTTGGGGGTAGAGCGATGGTGCCAACTCGGATCGCCGCGACCTGCGATAATGACATCACCGGCTAACCGACCGGCGCCATCCGGCGTCGCCGTCGCTTGGATGGGGGTGCGGATACGATAATCACCGCCCAGTTGATCGAGCGCCAGTGCGCCCACGTAAAGTTTGCAATTCGACGCCGGACTCATGCGCCGATCGGGTTGATGCTCGAATAATACCCGCCCACTTGTGAGCGCTTTAACCTGAACGCCCCAAATCGCCTCGGCGAATTCGGGCCGAGCAACAAGGGCACTGAGTTGAGCGTTGAGCCCGACGGGGGCTGACGCCAAGGCCGCGGGAACCACCGCGCGACAGGCTTGGCCAGGTTTAGCGCCCGTATGTTCACCGTGATTGATCACGGGGACGCCATTGACCAAGACATAAGGCACCCCCACCGCGTAATGATGGGGATCAGCGTAGATCGCGGGATCACCAATTTTCTTGGCATCAAAAATTACGATATCCGCCCAATAGCCCTCCCGCAGCGAGCCGCGCTCCGCAAAGCGGAATGTGGCGGCGGGCAAACTCGTCATCTTGCGAATCGCATCTTCCAAACTCAGCACCTGCAAATCCCGCACGTAACGACCCAACACCCGAGCATTATTGCCATAACCACGCGGGTGCGGCACATCTTTGCCAAATTCCCGCAGCCCACTGTCTGAGGCGATCATCGTATGGGGATGGCGCATAAATTTCTGCAAATCAGCTTCATTCATGCCGTGAAATACGCCCGAGGCGCTGCCATTTTTTTCGATATCCAAGATCACTTCAATTTGATCATCGAGTGAATCTGAGCCGCGCAATTTCTTGGCCGCCTCCAAAATATTTAAACCATTCAGCGAGGTATCGTGCCGAAACGAAGCGACCACCGCATACGCATAATCCTGCCGGCCGCGCGTCAAAATATTACGCTTCATGCGCGCGACGAGTTCCGCTTTTTTTACGGGATCTGCCAGCAAAGCCAGAAAGTTTTGGTGATCACCCGCGAGCGCATCATCTGGAATTAACTGCCGCATCGTCGTGCTCGAAGCGGTGTAGGCATACTGATCATGCGTCAGATCAAGCCCACTGGCGCGGGCCGTCTCGATGTGGGCCAAAACTTCCTCGGCTCGACCCCACGCTCTTTCCCCCGAAAGCTTCAAATGCGATATCTCTGCCCGCACCTGCGCTTCACGCGCGACGCGGAACACTTCGTCCAAGGCCGTAAAAATACGCGTGTCCTCATGCCGCATGTGACTGGCGTAGATGCCATCGTACGGGGTCACGGCTTTGGCTAAGGCCACAATTTCGTCGGTGGTGGAAAAAACACCGGGCAGATAAATCAAACCCGTGGATAAACCCACGGCCCCGGCTTGCATCGCCTGCGTGACCAATAATTTCATCTGCGCCGCTTCGGCGGGCGTCGGCGCCCGATTAAAATTCCCGCCCATCGCCGCGGTGCGCACCGTATTGTGCCCGATGAGCGTCGCAACGTTCAGCGAAATTCCGTTGTGCTCCACCGCGCGGAAAAATTTACCGACATCTAAAGCCGAGCCCCCGCAATTTCCTACCACGAGGGAAGTGACGCCCATGCGCAGGAAATTCTCCGCCCGCGGCTGATCGGCAATTTCATCCGCATGCGTGTGCACATCGATAAAGCCGGGCGCGACGATCAGTCCTGTCGCATCAATCTCAGTCTTCGCCCCACCCGCGACGCGACCAATCCGTGCGATGCGGCCATTCTTGATCGCAATATCCGCATGAAAGGCGGGATTGCCGTTACCATCGATGACTTGGCCGTGACGAATAATCAGATCGAACTCTTCCGCCCACGTCAGCGACCAAAAACTTAATAATCCCGCTAGCCAAAGGATGATTCGCATCCGCCTATTTCACCCACCGCCGCGCAACTGTCCAGCCATCCTCGCGCCCAACCCTGGCCTTAAGCAAAGTGTGAGGGCTGAATTTTACTCGCCATCCCGACAGTCTTTTAACTCGATGAGTTACCCTGATGAACGCTCATCTTAATGCTAGCGACTGGTTGATTATCGTCGGCTATCTGGTCGGCATTATCGGTCTCGGCCTTTGGTTCGGCCGGGATCAGCGCACCACCCGCGACTATTTCCTCGGGAGCCGCAACATTCCCTGGTGGGGCATCGGAATTTCGATTGTCGCGGCGGAAACCAGTGCGCTGACGATCATCGGAGTACCCGCAATCGCTTACGGCGGCAACCTGATGTTCATCCAAATGATCATCGGCTATGTCATCGCTCGGATTATTTTAGCGGTGGTTATGGTGCCGCATTATCTCAAGGGAGAAATTTATTCGCCTTATCAATTACTGGAACAACATCTCGGCCGCGGCCCCCGCCAATTAGCGGCCGCTTTTTTTATTTTTCTCGAAATTCTGGCGGCCGGCGTGCGCGTCTATGTCGCGGGCATCCCCATCCGTCTCATGCTCGGCGAGACCGTCTGCAGCCTTGGCGGCATCGTTGATCCGCTCCTCGGCGCCATCTTAATTTTCGTCGGCCTCTCTTTGCTTTATACTTATATCGGTGGAGTCAAAGCGGTGATCTGGACCGATGCCGTGCAGTTTGGTCTTTTTTTGGCCGGCGGACTTTTCGCGCTCTTTTACATTCCGACGCTCATCGATGGGGGCTGGGCGGCTACCTTCCAACAAGCTGGGGCGGCCGGCAAATTGGCTTGGCTCAATCCCCACTTCACTTTCTCGGCTCCCTTTAATCTCTGGATGGGCGTCTTGGGGGGCACAGTGATGGTGTTGTCTTCCCACGGCGCCGAACAACTGATTGTCCAGCGCGTACTCGCTTGTCGCACCGTCGCCGATGGCCGCAAGGCTCTCGCGCTGAGCGCAGTACTCATCTTCCCTCTTTTTTTAATTTTTCTCCTCGTGGGCGTCATGCTCTGGGTTTTCTACCAAGGCCATCCCTTCCAGATCTCCTTGCCCGAAACGCGACCGGGCATGAAGTCCAACGACTTCATTTTTCCGATTTTCCTCCTGACCGAAGTACCCCACCTTTTAAAAGGTTGTTTGCTCGTGGCCATTCTCGCGGCCGCGATGTCATCCATCAGCTCAGCCCTCACCGCGCTGGCCTCGGTGTCCACGATGGATTTCATCCGCCCGCTGGCGCCGAAACGTGATGAGAGTTATTTTCTCCGTTTCAGTCGTTACTCCACCATTTTTTGGGCCGTGATGCTCATCGGCGTCGCTTGGCTGTCCCGCGAAGTCCAATTTGTCCTCAA
>NEUY01000006.1 GCA_002304425.1 Opitutia bacterium Tous-C10FEB | reverse complement strand
GCACTCGGCAAATTAGTCGCCGTGTCGACGTGCGCAAACCAAGCGATCGTGGGGATTTTTTTTTGCGCAGTAGCGGGAAGCGTTGCGAGCACGTACCCGTGTTCTGTGAGCAGCACGTCGGTTAACCCAATGGCGAGCAGCTCTTGCTGAAGCAGGCGGAGCAGGTCCCATTGCCCGGGAGTGCTCGGGGTAGTGGGCGATTGCTCATCGCTGCGCGTGTCGATTTGGACGTAACGCAAAAAACGCGCGAGCAGGTCGGCGGTGTCGATAACCATGGGGTGACTGTGCCGCCGCCGCCTTGATCGACAACCAGAAAGCTCGGTGGCGGCTGATCGTTTTAGTTTTGTGCGCTGCAAGCTGGTCTTAAGGACAATATTAGTTATCCGGTAATGCACGGAGCAACTCTCGTGGTGCACTTAACTTGCCCCGAGGAACTAGCTTCGTATTTGTTGGTCTGAGCTATTACCCCTTTTTATTATCCTACTATGAAAACCAAAATCATCTTAATCTTTCCTCTGAGCTGGTCCTTGCTGGTCGTGGGCTGCGTCGGTACAGGTCCGAGCACTCAAGAGGGCGCGGTGGCGGGCGGCGTCTTGGGCGCCATAGCGGGAGCTATTATCGGCAATAATTCTGGCAACGGCAAAGGGGGCCAAGGGGCTTTGATGGGCGCGGCGGTGGGATCCATTTTGGGTGGGACGATCGGAAATCAGACCGACCACAGAAATGGCACCATCTATGGCTCCGAGCAGGCTGCGACCACGCAGATCATCGCCGAGTCGCCACCTCTGCCGCCGCCGCCACAGCGGCAGGTAGTCGTCTATCAGCGTCCTGCGCCGACCGCGCTGTGGATCGAAGGCCACTGGGAATTTGACGGCCGGGGGTATTACTGGGTGGACGGACGCTGGGAAATTCCCCCGCCACGTTATCATCACTATGTGGCGCCGCGCTGGGAGCGCCGTGCGCGGGGCCACGTTTATATCCGGGGCCATTGGCGGCTCTAAGCCGTTGCTTTAAGCTGCCGCGGCGGGTGGTGATTATTTAACACCGTCGAGCCCGCGGCGCTCGAGGAACGGCGCGATGTCGGGATCGCCCCCGGTAAAGTCGCGGAACAGCTTCATGGCGTCTTCGCTGCCGCCACGAGACAGCAGCTTCTGCCGAAGGCGATCGCCGTTGGCGCGGGTGAGGCCGCCATGGGTCTTGATCCAGTTAACGCTCGTGGCGTCGAGCACCTCGCTCCAAAAATAAGAATAATAACCCGCCGAGTAGCCGCCCCCAAAGCTATGAGAGAAATAGGTGCTGCGGTAGCGCGGCGGTACGGGCGCAAAATCCAGGCCGGCCTTTTTTAGCACGGCGCGCTCGAAGGCGAGGACGTCGTCCGCCTCAATCTTATCGGTGGCGCTGAGTTGATGCCAAGCTTGGTCAATCAGATTGGCCGCGACTAATTCCGTGGTGGCAAAACCTTGGTTAAATTTATTCGTCGCCTCTACTTTCGCCAGCAGCTCGGATGGAATCGCCGCCCCCGTCTGGTAGTGCTTGGCATAGTTCGCTAAGATCGATGGCCAAGCGGCCCACATTTCATTTATTTGGGAGGGGTATTCGACGAAATCCCGTGGCACGCTGGTGCCAGCAAAGCGTGGATATTTGACCTGGGAAAACATGCCGTGCAGCGCGTGGCCAAATTCATGAAAAGCGGTCCGGACTTCGTCGTGCGTCAACAGCATCGGTTCGCCAGCGGGCGGCTGGGTGAGATTGAGGTGGTTCGCAATCACGGGCTGCCGGCCGCGTAAGCCATTTTGCGATACGTAGGCATTCATCCAAGCGCCGCCATTTTTATTGGAGCGGGCGTATAAATCGGCAATGAAGATGGCGAGTTGGGTGCCATCGGCTTCGAAAACATCGAACACGCGGACCGTCGGTTCGTAGACCGGCAGATCGTGACGTTCCTTAAAGGTGAGGCCGTAGAGCTGGCCGGCGGCAAAGAAAACGCCGTCGAGCAGGACACGGTTTAGCTCGAAGTACGGTTTGAGTTGGCTCTCGTCGAAATCATATTTCGTCTGGCGAACTTTCTCCGCGTAATATTGCCAATCGGCGGCGCCGAGGGTGAAGCCGCCCTTTTCTTGATCAATGATGGCTTGCATGTCGGCGGCTTCGCGGCGCGCGTTGGCCACGGCGGGTGGTCCGAGTTGGGCGAGCAATTTATTGACGACGTCGACTGACCCAGCGGTCTGCTCTTCGAGCGAAAAGGCCGCATAAGTGGGGTAGCCGAGGAGGCGGGCGCGCTCGGCGCGTTTTTGGGCAAGGGCTGCGACGATGGCCCGATTATCAAATTCACCGCCCCGACTGCCGCGGGCGAGTGAGGCGGCCATGACTTTAGCGCGGGTCGCGTGATTCGTGAGCGACGTGAGCGGGGGTTGTCCGGTCGTATTCTGAAGGCGGATTTTATATTTACCGTCGTGCCCTTCCGCCTTAGCGGCGGCCGCCGCGGCAGTAATTTCTGCTTCGGAAAATCCTCCCAGTTCCTCCCGCGTGTCGATCCACACGGCGGAAGCAGCTACTTCCTTTAAGGTGTTTTGGGTAAAGTTGGTTTGGAGCGTCGCCAGCTGACGGTTGAGTGCTTTTAATTTCTCTTGATCAGCGGGAGCCAGTTTGGCGCCGGCGCGAACAAAATCTTTGTAGTAGCGCCAAAGTACGCGCTGGGATTCGGCATCTAGGCCGAGAGTTTCCCGGGCCGTGTAAAGCGTTTCGATGCGCGCAAAGAGAACGGGATTAAGACGAATAGCGTCCGAGTGAGCCGACAATTGCGGGGAAAGCGTCCGTTGCAGTTTCTGTAGCTCAGGGTTGGTGTTGCAGCTCGCGAGGCTCCCAAAGATGGTGCTGACGCGGGAGAGCAGCTCGCCCGCCCGCTCCAGCGCCACGATGGTATTTTCAAAGGTCGGGGCCGAGGGATTATCGGCAATGCGGGCAATTTCTTCTAGGTGGGCCGCCATGCCTAGGGTAAAGCCGGGAGCGAAGTGTTCGTTTTTTATTTTATCAAATTGCGGATAATGGAAGGGAAGCGGGCTTTCGGTGAGGAGCGGGTTATCGGTCATGGCGGAGGCAGGAACGGCGGCGGGAAGATTAAGGGGTCGCGCCAAGGTGATGATAAAAGATAAGACGAGCAGGGATAAGCAACGGTGGTCAGTGGTTTTCATAGGTGAAAAAGGCTGAGAGCAGAGCCCTTGGTTGGATTTTGGCAAGATTTTCGGCGCTGGCTGGCCCGCATAATTTACCGCGTTAGTCGGCGCACTTTGCCCGACACAAGATTGCAAAAAAGCAATTCACCGTCGGCAGGATTTCGGCCGAAGCTAACCACTGCGCTAGACTCTTTAGCGATCTCGGTGAAGCGACCGGCCGACTTCGGCGGGAGCGCGAAGATGCGCCCGCTGGCGAAGTCAGCAAAAATATAGGTGCCGCTGAGTTCGGGCAAGGCTGGCCCGCGGTAGATTATACCGCCGGTCACCGAGGCCCCTAATTTGTGGTCATAATCTGCGATGGGCTCAGCCAGTCCCGCGCGGGGCTGGGCTTTCCCAAAGGCCTGTTTACCCTCGCGCAGGGGCCAGCCGTAATCTTGGCCGGGTTTGAGGATATTGATCTCTTCGATCAGGTTTTGGCCGACATCGCCTGTCATCCAAGTGAGACTGGGCGCATCATAGGAGAAGCGCCAAGCGTTCCGCAGGCCCGTCGCCCAAGTCTCGGTCCGTAATTTAAGCGGATCGACGGGCTTGCCGCGATGCGCCCGCGTTCCGATGAAAGGATTGTCGGCCGGCACCGCGTAAAAAGCTTCACCTTGGGCATCTAAGTGCACGGCCGGATCGTTGTTGGGGCGGAGGTTGCCCGGCTGACGATCGACATCAATGCGGAAGATCGCCGCGAAAAATCCTTTGTCGATGTGCCCGCCATGATCAAAAGCGTCGCCGCCCGCTCCGCCGTCTCCGCAGGAAAAATAAAGATAACCGTCCGGACCAAAATGCACGTCGCCGCCGTTGTGGTTACCCGCCGGATCAAGTTGCGTGATGAGCGGTTGCTCGCTGGCGACATCAACCTGCCCAAGGTCTGTCGGGGTAACTTTAAATCGAGCCAGCCGTTGGTGTAATTTGCCCGCAATTTTCAGACTATAATACACATAAATTTGGTGATTCTCGGCAAAGCGCGGGTGCACCGCGAGGCCGAGCAGGCCGCACTCCCCGCCGTTCTCAAACTTGCCGTCGCGGGGCTGGGTGAGGTCGAAAAAAAGTTGTTTGCGCGGCTGGTTTGCGCGGAGGCCAGTGACGAGTTGGACGGTACCATTTTTTTCTAAGACCAAGAGGCGATCACTTTGCTCAGGGATTTCGGCGAGCCCGAGCGGTTGATTAAAGGTGAGACCCCCGAGGGCGTCAGCTGTTTGATAAGGGACTGGACTCGCCTGAGTGGATGAGGTGCTAAACAGGGCGAGCAAAAGGGTAGCGAGACGCATAGGGGTATTTCGAAGAGGGAATTCGCGGAAGCCGTTGAGCAACATACTAGACCTATTTAGTATTCATAGAATCAAAATCTTCAAGGAGTGCTCTGAGCGCGGGCAAATTTTAGCGAGCGAGTCGTCCGACCGCCTCCGTCGCGCGGCCGGATGGTAGCTGCGGGATCGAGGGACCAACATCGCTGTTGCCTCATGGGGCAGACGAATTGAGCATGCGCGCATGGCTAAACCGAAGATCAAGTGCGGCGTCGCGGGCGTGGGCTCGCTCGGCCAGCATCATGCGAGGATCTATGCGACCTTGCCGGCAGCGGAGCTGACCGGTATTTTTGAGGTGAGCGATGCGCGCGCGGCCGAGATTTGTGCGAAATATAATTGCCGCCGCTTTGCGACGATTGCGGAATTAGGTGAGGCGTGCGATGCCATCAGCGTCGTCGTCCCGACGGATCAGCACGCGCCGGTGGCCCTGCCGTTACTGGCGCAAGGCTGTCATTTGCTCATCGAAAAACCCTTATGCGCTAATCTGGCCGAAGCGGAGCAGGTCCTCGCCGCGGCGCGGGAGCATCGCTGTCTCGTCCAGGTTGGCCACATCGAGCACTTTAATCCGGTGATGAGTTATTTGGAAAAGCACACGGGGCATCCCCAATATATTACCACGGAGCGACTGGCGCCTTATCAACCGCGCGGTACGGAGGTCGGCGTCGTGCTTGATCTCATGATTCACGATATTGGGATTGTGCTAGCCTTGGTGAAGTCACCGATTTGCAAGATCGATAGCGTGGGCATTACGGTGCTCTCCAAGACGGAAGATATCGCGAACGCGCGTATCGAATTTGAAAATGGCTGCGTGGCTAATCTCAGCGCGAGCCGAATGAGCCTGAAGAAAAATCGGGAGATCCGCGTCTTTCAAGATAACGCGTATCTATCGTTGGATTTCATGAACCAAAAAGGGCACCTCGTGAAAAAGAGCGATATCATTGCCTATGGTTTGAAAATGAAAATCGGACTCGTGCCTGCGGGCGACGCGAGTTCGATTCCGGTCCACGAAATTCCGATCGAGAAAGGTGAGCCCCTGGCGATTGAGTTAGCCCATTTTATCGAAAGCGTGCAGGAAGCGAAGCAACCTAAGGTCGGTGGTGCCCTCGGTAAGTCAGCGCTCGAAGTTGCCATCACGATTACGGAGCAGATTCGGCGAGCGGCGCAAAGATGAGCAATTCCCCCTCCTCGATGCGCTTGCCGTTGCCCACTTCAGGTGCGGTGGATCTGCTGATTGTCGCCGGCGAACATTCCGGCGATGAGCACGCGGCGCGACTGGTGCAGGCTTTGCGGGTGACTCACCCGACGCTCCAGATTTGTGCCTTGGGCGGTCCTCAACTCGCGGCGGCCGGAGCTCAACTCCTCTACGATCTGACGGCGTCATCCTCCATGGGGTTGGCGGTGTTAGCTAAGTTTTCTTTTTACCGTGCTTTGATCGCCGAAGTGGTAAGCTGGATCGGGGTGCAGCGACCCCGCGCCGTTTGTTTGGTCGATTCATCCGGTCTCAATTTGCGGATCGCGCAGGGCTTATTTGCCCGCGGTTTTTCGGCTAAGGCCGGTGGTCCCACCAAGACGCTTTATTATATCAGTCCGCAAATCTGGGCCTCCCGGGCCGGTCGCCGGTTTAAAATGGCGGAGCAACTTGATAGCTTAGCGGCGATTTTCCCTTTTGAGCCGGCGTGTTATGCTGACACCGCGTTGCCGGTTGAATTTGTGGGCCATCCCTTCGTCGCGGACGATTATTTGGCTCCGGTGGCCTTTGACCCCATGGGGCCTGTTTTATTATTACCGGGGAGTCGTCGACAAGTAGTCGCCCGGATTTTCCCGTTGTTGCTGGAGGCTTATCGTCAATCTGGGACAACCCGGCCGGCAGTGGTGCTTTATCCGAGTGAAGAAATTCTCGCAACGCTGCAAGCGGCCCCCTTGCCGACTAATATTACCTTTCTTCGCACCGGGAAATCAGCCGAGCCGGTGGGGGCGGCCGCGGTCTTGACGGCCAGTGGGACGATGTCGATGCACTGCGCCTTGGCGGGAATTCCGGGGGCCATCACTTATAAAACCGACCTAGTGACTTATCTATTGGGTCGCTGGCTGGTGAAGGTAGAATTTATTGGCATCGCGAATCTGTTGCTCAAGGAGTCGATGTATCCCGAATTTATTCAAGGGGCCGCGACCCCCGCGGCTCTGGCGGCGGAGTTGCGGGCAAGTTTAGAGCAGCCAGCGCGGCTGCAGCGGACGCAAGCGCAAGCGGAGCGTTTGCGGCAAATATTACAGGGCTCAAAATCTGGAGCAGCCGCGGCTTGGTTAGCTGGCCAGTTGGCCGGTAGCGCGTTAGGACGCGTGCGGGGCGTTCAGTGAGTGAGCTACTTGCGGCCAGAGGGCGGCGGTACGGTCAGCCAGAATAGCCTGACATTTGGCGACCTCAGCTTCGCGTTGAGCTAAATTTTCCGCCGCGATCTCGGCGAGGTCATCCAGATTATAGAGGAAAACATTGGCTAATTCCGCCGTCGCGGGATCGACATCCCGCGGCAGCGCGAGATCGATCAGGAAGAGCGGCCGCGCGGGGCGCCGTTTGATGCCGGCCTCGATTAGCTCGCGCGTGAGAATAAAATCAGCGGAGGAGGTGGAGCTGGCGATAATGTCGGCCTCGGCGATGGCCGCGGGAAGATCCGCTAAGCTTAAAGCCCAGCCTCCCGCGTGGGCGGCGGCCTCTTCGGCTTTGGCGAGGGTGCGACTGGCCACGGTGATCGCGGTGGCCCCGCGGCTCTGAAAAGCTTGCACGGTCTTGAGGCCGATGTCGCCGGCGCCTACGACCAAGATTTTTATCTGGGCGAGTTCGCCAAAAATGCGGCCGGCCAAATCGACGGCCACGGTCGCAATGCTGATTTGACCGGCGCCGATGCCGGTGTTGGTCCGGATGTGTTTAGCTGCTTGGAATGTTTTTTGGAAAACACGATTGAGCACGGGTCCCGTCCAATGGTGCGCGAGCGCCGTATCGTAGGCCTGCTTAAGTTGGCCGAGAATTTCGGTTTCCCCCAGAATTTGGGAATCGAGGCCGGCGGCGACGGCGAACAGGTGCCCGATGGCCGCATGGTTTTGGCGCAAGATAACCGCCGAATCTAATTCAGCGGTCGTGCAGCCGGTAACGGCGCTTAAGGCGGCGTGCAGAGCAGGAAAGGCGGCGGGACTGGACGCGACGCCGTAGAGCTCGACGCGGTTGCACGTGTTCACGAGGGCAAATTCACTCACCTCGGCGATCTGACCAACGCGGGTGGCCAGGGCGCTCGCGCGCGCGTCGTCTAGGGCCAGTTTTTCGCGCACCGCCAGTGAGGCGGTGTGGTGGCTGGCGCCGAGTTGAAAAAGAATAGCGGGATGCGAGGCCATCATTCAACGAGGCGTCAGGACGACGGGCTGATAGCCGTGACGATCGGCGTTGACGGGCCCCAGCGAGAGGAGGGCCAGGCCAAAGAGAATCAGACACACCCAAGCGAAACGAACGGAGACCAGTCGACCGCGCCAGCGGAGGAGCAAGACAATCAGGTAAGCCAGCCACACGCCCATTGTGACCATGAGTTTGGGGAGGTGCACTGATTCAATATTGCGCACCCACCAAGCAGCGCCCACTGACAGAGAAATGCTCAGCAAGGTAACGCCGAGCAGAACGAGGCGGTAGTTGATTTGTTCCAGCTGAACGACGGAGGGGAGAAACCAAAATAAACCATTGAGGCGTTTATTTTTGAGGCTCCAATTTTGCAGGAGCTGCATGAGGGACGTCAGCGTGAGCAAACCGAAAACTCCGTAGCTAAAAACGGCGAGGGCCGCATGGACTTCAATCCACGGATTATTGCCCAAAAGTTTCTGGCCGCGGACTAGATCCCATTGGGGAATAAGGAGCGAAACGAGCGCGAGGGTTGCCGCGTAACCAGCGGTGAATAGTCCGAGCAGGCTGCCGCGGAAAGTGGAGCCGACGAAGAAATAAACCAGCATCGCCGACCACGCGACGAATTGAACGATTTCGAACGTATTACCCAAGGGGCAGCCCCGCCCCGCGAGACCGCGTTGGTACAGGCCGAGCCATTGGAAACCCCAGCCGCCAATGAGTAGGATATTGAGCATCGTCCGCAGTCCCGCGGGTGAATGCCGCCGGGTGAGTCCGATCAGGCCGACGAGAAAACCCGCGAGGTAGAGGAGGGCGCCGAGCCAGAGAAGAGCACGGTCGGTGAGGAGTGAGGCCATCGCATTAATTTGGCGGCAGCTGCCCTGTGCCGCAAGGATTACAGCAGAAAATTAATTGCCGCGTCACTTCGTGGGCGAAGTTGGGGTGGAAGATTTTTGCGCGACCCAGAATCGGCAGTTGTCCGAAAAATTACGTACTTTGGGCGTTTCGCTCGCGAGTTCATTGCGGGTGGCGTCTTCAACGTGGACCCAATGAGTGGCCGCTAAGTCCTCCAATACTTCGCGCCGGTCGGGCAGGTGCATGAAGGTGTTGCCCGTTTCATCGCTGAAGTAGCGGTCCCCAAATTCTAATAAACGCGGATTTTGTTCACCGCGGGCCCAGCGCGCCGCTTCTTTGGCCCACTCCTTCAGGTCGGCCGGATCTTCGCGATCGTGCGTGGTAAAAATAAAGTGGGCGGCGGGGCGGCAGGCCTGATGCAGCGCCGTCAAGGCGGCGCGCCGCTGGGCGCGGCCGGGAATTTGCATCAAGCCGTTAAACATAAACAGAGCGCCCCCGTAGGGCTGGTGATTGAAAGGAGGATTGGTCAGCGGTTGCGTCGCATCGGCCGGCAAAAAAGTGAGACCAGTGATGCCCTGCTCTTGGGCGAGATTGATAGCTTGTTCGACTAATTCAGAGGCGAAATCAAAGGCCGTGATTTGCCGGTAGCCTTGATGCCAAAGTCCCACGGCCACGCGGCCGGCACCGCAACCGGCTTCCAAGAGCGGCACCGTTTGATCGGGAAAATATTTTTGAATCAAAACTAACTCTGATTTCCACAAGCCAATAAAATGGGCCGCGCGCGTGTAATGCAGCACCGTGTTGATGGCATTAAAGTCGGCGCAAACGGTCGCGGCGGTGATTTTTTCAACCGAGGGTTCCAAGGAAAGTTAAGGGTCGAAGGTCGTGGGGACTTTGCGCGGATAAGTGCGGGCGGAATAATTTCCCGTCAGCCCCGCCGCGCTTGCTCAAATTTTCCTGCGCCAAGCGGCGATGAACATGCCGTTGGCGTTGAGATCTTGCGGCCAGAGGGTCAGGGCGGAAAGGGCTGAGCCCAAGGCAGTGAGGGGGCATGGTTCCAATTCTGGATGCGCCGCGGAGAAGGCCTCAGCTAGCGCGGTGGTTTCCGCGCGAGTGAGGGTGCAGACGGCGTAGATTAAGCGTCCGCCGGGCTTTAAGGAGCTGGCCACATGGTCAAGGAGCTGGCGCTGCACGGCGGCAAGTTCGCGGACATCTTGCGGGGTGGTGGTCCAGCGCGCGTGCGGGTTGCGTTGCCACGTCCCGACGCCGCTGCAGGGTGCGTCGACGAGAATGCCATCAAATTTAGTTTTAGTCGGTGGTTTGGCGGTCCCTTCCCATGGCACGGTGCGGAAGTTAAAAACCTGCGCGCGCGCGGCCCGTTCTTTAAGTTTAGCTAACCGGCGGAGTGAGCGGTCGCTGGCCCAGAGCAGACCCTTGTTCTGCATCAAATCGGAAAGATGCATCGTCTTGCCGCCTTCGCCGGCGCAAGCGTCCCACCACGTTTCCCCTGGTTGGGGGGCCGCCGCCAAGCCGACGATTTGAGAAGCTAGGTCTTGAATTTCAAACTCCCCGCTTTGGAATTCCGGGGTGCGGTAGAGGTCGGTAATCCCAGTGTAGCGCAGGGCGTCTGGTGATTGCGGGGCCGGAAAGAAATGGCTCAGCTTTTTGGTGAGGGCGCTGCCGGTGCCGGCTTTAGCGCGAATCCAGAGAGCGGGTTCGCGTTGCCACTGCGTCAGCATGGCGGGCGGGATGACGTCCATTTCAGCTTTGAGCCAGTCCGGGACCGCGCGCGCGGCGAGGGTTTCCGCTTTTAAGCTCGCGGGATTATGATCAAAGCGTTGTTGGCAGTCGAGGGCGGCGATCAGTTGAGCTTGCCGCGAATCTTTTTCATTCAGCCAGCGCCACCAGCGATAATAAGCAAAGACGGCTCGACTGATCCCGCGGCGTTCACCGGGCGCGGTGAAAAGGCGATTCTGCGTGAGCGATTCGCGCAGCGCTTGATCGGCAGGGGTGCCGGTCGCGACGAGTTGGAGGACGCGCGCGGCGTTGTTGATGATCGAAGATTCAGCCATGAGGATCCCACGGTGGCTCGCCGATGGAGCCGAAGTGGCGTGGGGTTTAGGTTCGTTTGCTCCAGCGTCGAGATTCTTTGATTTCGAGGCGGCGGGCCTCCACCTGCGTTCCCGCCACTGCGGGGTGGTTGCGTAATTCCTGAAAGGCCGCCGCCGACACGCGCCAGTTGAGGCTACCCGGCGCTTCGGCGAGGGGCATGACGTTTCCGTCGAAAATGAAGCCCAATTTAATGCGCGTGTCGCCGCCGGCGGCCATAATCGTCGCGCGGAGTTTTTGGAGAAAATCGGGCAAGGTGGGGTGCTCGGGGAGGAGGAGCCAAGTGATTTCGCGAATCGCGCCGGGCAAATGAGCGTCGAGGGGGTAACACTCTTTGATGTTGAGCCGCGCTCCGTCGTTCCCACGCATGACGTTGCCCAGCAGTACGGCGGGTTGATTTTCGGCTAAGTTTTTTCCGTAATTTTCGTAGGCCTCCGCGTACATATTAACGGCCAAGGTCGCCCGTTTGGTGGCCAAATTGAAAAAGGCCCAGGGGCGATTATCGCGGCGGGAAAGTTTTTTCGTAATGCCGGACACAATGCCGCAGAGGCGGAATTCGATCCGGTCCCCTTCGAGGAGGATTTTTTCCTCGGTGTGGGTGGTGAGCGCCTCGGCGAGACCGAGGTAGGCATTCATGGGGTGGCCAGAAATATAAAATCCGAGCAGTTCTTTCTCGAACTGAAGTTTTTCGGCGGGCGTAAAATCGGGATGACGCGCGGTCCCCGCCGGCGTCGCATTGGTTTTGCCAACCGGGGCGGGCTCATTGAGTTCATCGAGAAAAGAATGCTGCCCCGCCGCGATATCGCGGGCCCGAGCGGCGGAGGCCGCGAGCGCTTCATCAATGCGCGCAAACAACGCGCCGCGCGGTTCACCCGAGAAATCAAAAGCCCCGGTTTTAATTAAATGCTCGAGCACGCGCTTGTTGAGGGCGCGGGCATCAACGCGCGCGATAAAATCCTGGAAGTCCTTAAATGGACCATGCGCTTCGCGTTCCGTGATTATTTTGAGCGCCGCTTGTTCGCCCACGCCCTTGATACCGGCTAAACCAAAGCGAATGGCTCCGGTGGTGCTGGGAGCGGAACTGCTGCCGGTCGGTGGGCGAGCGGGTAGGGGGGTGAACATCGCCCTGCTTTCGTTCACATCTGGTCCGAGGACGGTGAGGCCCAGCGCTTCGCACTCAGCGACGAAGTGCGCAACTTTTTCGGAGTTGCCCAGTTCGGAGCTGAGCATCGCCGCCATGAATTCAACGGGGTAATTCGCTTTGAGGTAGCCGGTCTGGTAGCTGAGGACGGCATAAGCAGCGGAGTGCGATTTATTAAAACCGTAACCGGCAAACTTATTAAGAATATCAAAAATCGAGTTAGCCGTTTTATCGTCGATGTTGTTTACCCGCTTGGCGCCCGCGACAAAGTTGGCGCGTTCCTTAGCCATGGCTTCAGCATCTTTTTTGCCCATCGCGCGCCGCAGCATGTCGGCGCCGCCTAGAGTATAGCCGGCAATAATTTTGGCGGCTTCCATGACTTGCTCTTGGTAAACCATGACGCCGTAAGTTTCGCGGCAAACCTCTTCGAGTAATGGGTGCGGGTAGGTAACCGTACTCGGTTCTTTTTTGCCGCGCACGTAATCGGGAATCCACTCCATGGGGCCGGGGCGGTAGAGCGCGATGAGCGCCACAATTTCTTCGATCGAGGAGAGACCGATTTGTCGGCATAAATTCTGCATGCCGCCTGACTCGAGTTGAAATACGCCGGTGGTACGGCCAGAATTCAGTAAAACGTAGGTCTTGGGGTCCTCAAAGCCGATCGTCTCCAGATCGAATTTGGGGTGGGCGGTCCGGCGCACGTTATCCACGGCATCAGCGAGCACCGTGAGCGTTTTGAGTCCGAGAAAGTCCATTTTCAACAAGCCCAGCTTGCCGACGGCATTCATGTCGTACTGCACGGTGACGTCGCCTTCTTGGAGCGTCAGTGGGACGAATTCTTCCAGGGGCCGATCGGTGATGATGATGCCCGCGGCGTGTTTACCTGTATTGCGGACCATACCTTCTAGGACGAGGGCTTGATCAATAATTTTCTTGGCGAGGGGATTCGAGGTGAATTCGTTGCGTAGCTCCGTCGATTTTTCGAGGGCGGTCTTCAGCTCGATGTTGAGTTCATCGGGAATCATTTTCGCCAGACGATCCGCTTCGGCGTAAGGCAGGTCGTGGACGCGCGAGACATCTCGCATCACCATCTTGGCGCCGAGGGTGCCGTAGGTAATAATATTAGCGACGCAGTCGTTGCCATATTTCTGGCGAACATAGTCAATGACTTCCCCGCGGCGGCGCATGCAGAAATCGATATCGAAGTCGGGGGGCGAGACGCGTTCGGGATTCAGGAAGCGCTCAAACAGTAATTTAAAGCGGAGGGGATCGAGATTGGTGATGCCAAGTAAGTAAGCGACGAGGCAACCGGCGCCCGAGCCACGGCCAGGACCGACGGGGATGCCTTGGCGCTTGGCCCAGTCGATAAAATCCCACACGAAGAGGAAATAATCGATGAACCCGGTTTTGGTGATGATGGAGAGTTCGTAATCGATCCGCTCAATCAAAGTTTGGGCCAGTGCTGGGTCGGGCGCTTTTTTGGACTTATGGTAATCGACCCCGTAGCGGTGGCGCAGACCGCCCAGGCAGAGATGTTTCAGGTACTCCGCGCGATCGGTCTTCACTTCGGGGGGCAGCGGATACTTGGGGTAGCGTTCGGAGCCCTTGGGGAAAGGAATCGTGAGATCGCACATCTCGGCCACGAGTTGAGTATTTAATACCGCCGCGGGCATCTCCGCGAACAGTGAGGCCATCTCGTCGCGCGACTTCAGGTAAAATTGGGTGCCGCTAAATTTCATCCGGTCGGTCTCGGCAATTTTAGAGCCGGTTTGGATGCAGAGCAGCGCATCGTGCGGGCCGGCGTCGGTGTGATTGACGTAATGAACGTCATTCGAGCAGATCACTTTCAGGCCAAATTCTTCGCCTAACTTGAGCAGGCCCGGAATAATTTTCCGCTGCTCCGGAATCCCATGGTCTTGAATTTCGACGAAATAATTTTCGCGGCCAAAGATCTCGACGAAGCGGCCGCAGGCCTGCCGCGCCTCTGCGAGGCGATCGTGCAGGAGATGCTGAGGTACAACCGAGGCGAGGCAGCCGGTAAAGCCAATCAAACCTTGCGCGTGGCGGGCGAGGGTTTCGAGATCGGTGCGCGGTTTATAATAAAAGCCCTTCAGGTGAGCATCGGAGACCAGCTTGAGTAAATTTTGGTAGCCCGTGAGATCTTTTGCGAGCAAGCCGAGGTGAAAAATGCTTTTCCCCTCATCGGTGCGCGCGGTGCGTTCTAGGCGCGAGCCGGCCGCTAAGTAGAGTTCGCAGCCCACCAGTGGTTTAATGCCTTTAGCCTTGGCTTGATTGTAGAATTCGATCGCGCCAAAAAGATTACCATGGTCGGTGAGGGCGAGGGCCTTCATCCCCAGATCGGTGGCGCGATCCATCAATCGGTCGATGCGGCAAGCCCCATCCAGGAGGCTATAGTCGCTATGGACGTGAAGATGAACGAAATTCTGGTCGACGGAACCCACGGGTAATCATGGGAATCCCGTCGGCTAAACCGATCAAGCAGTAAAGTGTAAGGTTATTTGGTGCCGAAGTTTACCCAGCTCAGGCGGAATGCCGGCCTCAGCTTTCAGGGGAGGCGGGCGTTGATTCAGGCTGAGCGCGTGATGCCGGTTAAAAATTGGGGTTGACGGTGACGGAACCGGCTGGCTTCGTCCTCCTTTTCTCCAACGCCAACCTGTCTATTTCCCATGTCTATTGAGATCAAAATGCGTAAAAATGAGCCGATCGATCGTGCGCTGCGTCGCATGAAGAAGAAGCTCGAGCGCGAGTGCATCATCAAAGATGCCCGCATGAAGCGCTATGCTGAAAAGCCCTCAGAGCGCCGTCGCCGCAAGGAGAAGGTTATGGCCTTCACCTGCATGCTCCGCCGTCGTTACGCTGAGTAATTCTCGGAACTAGCTGATTTTCAATGGCCGGCATCTGCGGATGACCGGCCTTTTTCTTGCCCCAATGCGGCCCTGTTGGCAGTTAAGCGACTGATGCCTCGATGGGCCGTGGCTGCTATGATGCGCGGTGACTTGATTCAGGCGCTGGGGCGTGCAGACTGATTGCGTCATGAAACCTCGCGTCGCTCTTTCTTCCTGTTGGTGTTCGCACCGGCATCAAGATGGCTACGCGATGCTGCAGGAAATGGCTGATCTGGGTTTTGAGTGGGTGGAATTGAGCCACGGCATCAAAATTGTGCTGGTGCCGGGTATTCTCAAAGCCGTGGCTGAGGGACTGGTGAAGATCGCCTCGGTGCATAATTTTTGCCCGCTGCCGACGGGGGTCACGCATGCCGCGCCCAATCATTATATGCCGTCAGCGACTGATGCGCGGGAGCGGGATATGTGGCTGCGGCAAAGTAAGCGGAGCATCGATTTTGCTCATCAGGTCCAAGCGACGCAGCTGGTCCTGCATCTCGGCGCGGTGGAATTTTTCTGGTTTAACCCCGCCCGCCCAGTGGACCGCTACGCGCAAGATCACCTCGGGGTCGATCTAGCCGCGGATCCAGTTTATCGGAAAATTTTGGCAAAATCGCTAAAGCGATTGGCGGCTCGTCACCCACGTTATTGGAAAAATACCCAAGAGGGCCTGGCCGCCCTATTGCCTTATGCAGAGCAAAAAGGGGTTAAGTTAGGTTTTGAGAATCGAGAGAAATTTGAAGAGCTCCCTCTCGATGCGGACCACGCCGCGCTGATCGCGGCGCTGGGTAAGCCGCAGGCCTGTGGTTACTGGCACGATACTGGCCACGCTCAAATTAAGGATCGGCTGGGTTTGCTGAAGCACCGCGATCATTTGGCGCAAAATGCGGCTCACTTAATCGGCTTCCATCTGCATGATGTCAGCGCTGATGGTCGTGACCATCAAGCGATCGGCTCAGGCCAGATTGATTTTAAGATGGTCAGCAGCTTTTGGCAGCCTGAGCACACGTTAGTCATAGAGCTCAGCCCGCGCTTAACTTCGGCCGAAGTGCTGGACTCGAAGCGGCAGGTGGAGGCCCTGCTCGCCGCGCGATTTGGTTGAGGCGAGCGATCGGGTGGGCGCGCGTGAGTCGCCGCTCGGCCTGATGCAGTTAATTTGGCTGGTAATCCTTCCACTGGGAGAAACCAATGGCCTCAAGTTCCGTGAGCATGGCTTTCACGCCGGCGGCATCGGGGTTAGCATTGGGCAGGCGGGTGGGGCCGACGGGCACGCCGAGATGAGTCATGAGCGCTTTTGCTGAGCCTAGATAACCGCGCTGGGCGACGATCCGAATAACTTGCATCAGGCGCGCTTGTTCAATTTGCGCGGTCGCCAAATCATTCCGACCAAAGGAGGCGATCATGCGGTGCAGAGGGCCGGCGCAGAAATTATAAGTGCTGCCGATGCCGCCTTGAGCGCCCATGGCGAGTGCGGAAAGAAAATATTCATCAATGCCCCAGGGTAGGTCGAAGCGGCCTCCGGCCAATTGGCGGCCTAAGAGATAGGTGCCCAGGTCAGGATTGGAGTATTTTACACCGGCCAAATTGGGGATCCGTTGGGCGGCGAGGGTGAGGAATTGATCCACCGGAAAGCTAATCCCCGTCAGGGCCGGAATGTCGTAGTAATAAAAAGGGGTGCTCGCCGCGGCGCGCGCGACTTGTGCGCAGCAGCCCACTAAATCTTCCAAGGTGCGGGGCTTAAAATAAGACGGCGCGATCATGGAGATGGCGGCGGCGTGGTTTTTTTCCGCTTGGGCGGCGAGCGTGGCTGCATCCGCCAAGCAGTTGGCGCCGACATGCACGACGACTTGGATTCCGCTGGTTTGAGCAACTTGCGCCCAGCGATCACCGAGGGCGAGGCGCTCAGCTAACGTGAGGGAAGTGCTTTCGCCCGTCGTGCCACCAATGAAGACAGCCTTAATGTGGCGCGCTTGGAGATAGGCCGCCTGTTTTTCTACGACCGCTAGGTTCAGCGAACCATCGGCGTGGAAAGGCGTATGCGTGGCTGGGCAGAGACCGTGAAACTTGAAGACAGACATGATCCTGGGAGTGGGGCTGGGGTGAAAATTGCGGCTCAAGGGATAAACTAATAATGGGCGCGAAAGCAATGTCAGGTCGCGAGAACCTGCCGCGTTAGTTAACGGGAATTATTTTTTACGAAGTTCTTCAATCCATCGTTTATGGGGACCCGATAGAGCGAGAAGCGGCAGTTGAGCAAAAGAGATCCACTCCAGATTAGCTTGGGCTTTGATTTTCTTGTTTATGGTCGGGGTCAGGGGCACGCGGTAAATGGCTTCAGTGATCTGGTACCGCGTGATCGCGCGCCGCTTGACCGCGAGCAAAAATTTCGCGCTCGGGGTGGGGCGTTTAAGATCAGCGGCTTCGGGCAGCTCGTACAATCCGGCGAGCCGCTTGGCCTGAGTATGGCCCCGCCGCAATAATAGCCGATCGCCAGATTCGCACCAGAGGCGGGTGACGGCGCGGTGCTCGATTTGCTTAGGCTGGAGACGGGGGATTTTTTCGGGCTGACCATCGGCGCGGGCCTGACAAAAATCGGCGACTGGGCAGGTTGAGCACAGCGGATTTTGGCGAACGCAAACGGTGGCTCCCAGCTCCATCATCGCTTGGTTATGTTCGCCCGGTTGGCTCGCAATTACCAGGGCATCGGCCAGTGGGGTGAAATATTTTACCGCGGCCGATCCATCTTTAAAAAGCCGGCCTTCACCCGCGAGGCGGGCCAGAATGCGCACGACATTGCCATCAACCACGGCGGCCGGTTCGCCAAAGGCAATGCTGGTGATCGCCGCGGCGGTGTAGGGACCGATGCCGGGCAATTCGCGCCACTGAGCTGGCGCGCGGGGTGGCGTGGGCTGCGCCGCTATTTGTTGGGCTAATTTATGCAGATTTCTCGCCCGCGAATAATAACCGAGACCTTCCCAAAGTTTCATAACTTGGGACTCAGGGGCCGCCGCGAGCGCGGTAAAATCAGGTAAGGCGTGTAGCCAGCGGTCGAAATAAGCGAGGACCGTCTTGACCTGAGTTTGCTGGAGCATGAACTCGGAGACGACCGTTTTATAGAGGGAAGGGGCCGTGCGCCATGGGAGCTGGCGTTGATACACGCGGTACCACGTGTGCAGCGCTCGTTGGAAAGAGCGGCGTTGAGCAATGAGCTTTGCGGAATGAGCCACGAAATAACCAGCAGACACCATAAAAGTGGAAGTGGAAAGAGGCGTTTTCTCGGCGTGCCTTTTAGGGTTTTTTGTGGCTAATCCTCCCTATGCCCAAACGGTTCGACGACGCTGAGGAAAAAAAGCCCAAGGCGATCACTTCCTATACGATCAAGCTTGATGACGCCCAGATGAAAAAGCTGCAGGCGGCGTGCGCGGCCAAGCACTGGGAGACGGCGGAGGTGCCTTACGCGCGTTTCGCCTTCAAGGGGCCCAAGGTAAATGTCACCGCCTACACCAGTGGCAAGGTGGTGGTCGCGGGTAAAGAGACGGAAGAATTTGTCCAAAATGTCATCGAAGCTGAGGTGACGGGGGCGCCGAAGCTCGGGTACGATGAGGTGCTCCATCCTGATTGGTTTGAGCCGCATGCTGGTCTGGATGAGAGCGGCAAGGGCGACTTATTCGGGCCCGTCGTGGCCGCGACCGTCATTGCGGAAGGTGATGCCGTGCGCAGTTGGCTCGCGGCGGGCGTGCGAGATAGTAAGACGATTGTTGATGCGCAGATTTTAAAATTGGACGATCTGATCCGCGCTACCCCGGGAGTCGTCGTGGAGGTGCGTCATCTGGATATGGCCGAATATAACCGGACCATGTTACAACCCTTTGCTAGTCTTAATCGTTTGTTGGCGCAGCACCACGCCGATGCGCTGGATGCGGCGCTGCAGAAAAAATGGGTGCCGCGCGGGCTGCTCGATCAATTTTCCAAGGAGCCGCTGGTGCAGCGGGTGATGAAGAAAAAAGGATTGGAGCGATTTGATCTGCAAATGCGGACAAAGGCCGAAGAGGATCCGGTGGTCGCGGCCGCTTCCATTGTGGCCCGCGCAGAATTCGTGCGGCTGATGCATGCGCTCTCGCGTGAGTTCGGGGACAAGCTCCAGAAGGGGGCCGGGGCACTGGCCAAGGCGCAGGCTAGCTTGCTGATTGAAAAATTAGGGGCTCGCTCGCTCGGGCATTTTGCTAAGTTGCATTTTCGGACCTGCTACGAAGTGGTCGCGGCGGCGGGCAAATTAGCCGAGTTGCCGCTGAAAGAACCCAAGGAAAAAACGGAGTGGAAGCGGTGAGCGGTTGGTTGGGGCAACTCCCCGGGCGGCGCTAACTCGCCTCTTCTGCTCAAAGCCCATGGCTACTAAGCGCCGTCAGCTTCGTGGATTCGATCTTAAGCAGATATTTAGCTTGGGCAGTCTCATTGGCGTCGATGAGGCCGGTCGTGGCGCGCTGGCGGGACCAGTGGTCGCGGCCGCGGTGCTCGTCACCCCGGAATTCCTCGAAGGTCGCTGGGCAGTGAGTAAATCCAGTCGGGTTAATGATTCAAAGCAACTCAGCGCGCTCGAGCGCACTGAGTTGTGGTTGGAATTTGAAGACTTGGTGCAGCAAGGGCAGATCCATGCTAATTACGGCATCGCGAGCGTGGCCGAAATTGAGGCGGTCAATATTTTGGGGGCCACTAAGCTCGCCATGCGCCGGGCGCTTGAGGGAATTTATCCGGCGACAGCTTTTGAACGAAAAGTAGAGCCGGATCTTTTTGCCAGTGATGCGGAAAAAGAATCGTTCCAGCCCACCGTCTCTTGTCGTATTCTGATCGACGGTTTGCCGCTGCGGAATTTTCCGTATCCGCACGAAGGCATTGTCAGCGGTGACGGGCGCTCACTTTGTATCGCGATGGCTTCAATTATTGCGAAGGTCACGCGCGATCGCTTGATGGATGAACTCGATCGCCACCATGCGGGCTATGGTTTCGCGCAGCACAAAGGCTATGGCACCGAGGAGCATCGGGTGGCGATCTTGAAGCTGGGGCGCAGTGCGGTGCATCGGGATAGTTTTTTGCGCAAACTCTATGCCCAGCCGCGTGATTTGGAGGGACAGATGATACTGTTTGATTGAACGGCCAGAGCGCTTATGGCTTTTCTCTGATGTCAGGCAAAAAACTCAGTTCACTGGATAAAGTGCTCGGTCGGCTTGATCGACTGGATGCGGCTGGTTTGCAGACGTTGGTGCAGCGCTTAGCCCGCGAGCGGACTATGCTCGATGCAGTGTTCAATATTTTGCAAGAGGGGGTGCTGGTGATCACCGCTGATGGGGAGATTGATTATGCCAATGATGCGGCGGCGCAGATGATCGGCTTTAAAGATCAGAGTGGAGCGGCGGCCACGCTGTGGCGGTTGGTCCCAGGTTTACGGGCTTCCCTCGAGGGGGAAGGCGCTGGCGGGCAGACGCTGGGGCCGCCGTTAATCACGCGGGAGTTCGAACTCACTTATCCCCAGGCCCGCGTGGTCCGGCTCTACATGGTGCCTTTTCACGAAGGCGAGCAAGGGGAGGCGCGGTTTGTTATCATCTTGGCGGATATTACGCGGGAGAAAAAATCGACGCAGGAGCTCATTGAAAATGAACGAACTTCATCGGTCTTGCTGCTCGCGGCCGGGGTCGCCCATGAGTTGGGCAATCCGCTAAATTCGCTGACGATTCATTTGCAGCTCATCGAGCGTAAGTTGAAAAAATTGCGCGATGCGAAAGAGGCGGCGGCGTTGACGGAGTCCATCCAGATTTGTCAGGGGGAGGTAACGCGCCTCGATGGCATTATTCAGAATTTCCTTGAAGCGATTCGCCCACGTCCGCCGGATTTGGCGGACGTTAATATTGTCGAAGTCATTGAAGACGTTCTGCGTTTTCAGGAAAAGGAATTTGCCGACCGAGAAATTAAAATCGAAGGTGAGTTGCCGGAGAGTACGCCGCTGATCATGGCGGATCGCAATCAGTTGAAGCAGGTCTTTTTCAATTTATTAAAAAATGCCATGGAGGCCATGCAGCCCGGTGGCATGCTGGGAATTCGGGTCCGCGCGGATGACGATTCTGTTTTTGTCCGCGTCGCTGATGCGGGGGTGGGCATTAAGCCGGAGGATCTGGCGAAGCTCTTTACACCCTATCACACCACGAAAGTTGGTGGGCACGGTTTGGGTCTGATGATCGTCCAGCGCATCATGCGCGAGCATGGCGGGCAGGTCGGGATTGAAAGCAAAGAAGGCGTGGGCACGGTAGTGACGCTGCAATTTCCCCAGAAGCACCGGCGCGTGCGAATGCTGAAAAGCTAATGCGGCCAACGGGGGGTCGACTAAAAATAATTAGCCGCGACCTGCGTTGGGCGTTCCGCCCTTAATTCGCCGGGGGAGTCGTGCGGCGGTAGTAGAGATACAATTCTTCAACCTTCGCTCGTGCCCAGGGCGTCCGGCGGAGAAATTGCAGACTGGATTTGACGCTGGGGTCAAAATTGAAGCAGCGAATATCGATGCGCCGACCGAGTTCCGCCCAGCCGTAATGGGCCGATAGCTCTTGGAGAATCATCTCAAGCGTGACGCCATGCAGGGGGTCGTGAGCGGAAGCGTTAGCCATCGGTCGGAGGGCTTAACGTTCCAACTCGTAGCCAAAGATCGCGATTTCTTCCACGCCGGGCGGAAAGGGCACCAGCGAGAGCTTGCCCGCCACGACGGGATAAACGGGGGCCATTATTTTTCGATTTTCGGTCAGCGATCTCAGTTGGGCTTTGTAAATAAGGTCCTGGGAAAATTTGTTTTCCACTTTCAGATTGAGGAAGAGTTTTTTCTTCGCCGGATCAGTGGGATCCAGGGTTAAAATAACTTGGGCCTCGGGATCTAGGGTCTGGGAAACTTGGGCTAATTTAATTTTTCCACCCAGCTGAGTGAAGCGCACGTAGATGGTTTCGCCCGGGTGAATCAGGACGGTGTTAGCTTTCTCGGCTGCCCCAATGGCGAGAGGCCAAAACAGCAAGCTGGCCAGTAGGCCTAAAAGTTTTTTCATGATAAATATTGCGGCTAATCTGTTCGGAACCTCGGCAACAGGGAATAAAAAAATGTGCGGCCGCGGATGCGGGGGGCGTCGAGGGGGAGTGCGCGAGCTTGACGCCGTCGCCGCGGGGGTTTGCGTGGGGGGCAGTTTAAATAGCAACCGCCCGGGCCAGGGCCAATTGGAGCAAATAATATGGCCACACCAGATACCGTATTGCCGCCTCGCCTGATTTGGGCGCGCCGTTGGTTTTTCGTCATTGGATTTTCTTTTCTATGGGTAGTGGAGGGCGGCTCGGTCAATGATGCCGCCGAGATCGCGGTGTTGCCACTGGCGGAAGTACGCGAACGCATCGCTGCGCTGCGGGCGGAAGTGGCCCATCATGATGAGCTTTATTTTAAGCGCGCCGCGCCGGTCATCAGTGACGCCGCTTATGATCAGCTGAAGCGTGAGCTAACGGAGTGGGAGGGCCGTTACCCTGCGCTGAGTACCGCGCCCAGCGATGGGTTGGGGGTCGATGATCGGACGGGGCTGCGGCCGGTTTATCGCCATCGTGAGCGGATGTTGAGCCTAGATAAAAGTTACTCGGAGCTAGAATTACGGTCCTTCGATGAGCGGATCAGGCGGCAGTTGGGGCGGCAGAATTTAACCTATGTAGTAGAGCCCAAGTACGATGGTTTAGCGCTTAGTGTGACTTACAAAAATGGCCGACTCGTTCGGGCGGTGACGCGCGGTGACGGCGAAGTGGGGGATGACGTCACGACGAATGTGCTCGCCAGTACGACGCTGCCGAAAATATTGCGCGGAGCGGCGCCGACGGGGAGCGCGCAGGGGATTCCGGCCGTGCTAGAAGTACGGGGAGAAATTTATCTAGAACTCGCGGAGTTTGCGCGAATTAATCAGGCGCGGCGCAAGGCCGGTGAGCCGCCTTTTAGTCATCCGCGTAATTTGGCGGCGGGGACGCTGCAGCAATCTGACCCGAGCACTGCAGCCGCGCGGAAATTGAAGGTAGTTTTTTATGGTTACGGGGGCTGCGAACCCCTCTCGCTCCGGCCTGTTGCGCAGCAAAATGGGCTGCGGCAACTGCGTGCGTGGGGCTTGCCGACGGTTGAAAATCCGCGGGTGGTCCAAGGCGCCGATGCGTTGTGGGCGGCCGTGCAAGCCGTTGGTCGAGAGCGGGAAAATTATCCCTTTCCCACGGATGGCGCCGTAGTGAAGTTGGATGAAGGCCTTCTGCAAAAGCAAATGGGGGTAACCCATCAGGCCCCGCGGTGGGCGCTGGCTTACAAGTTTACCCCCGAGCGGGCCCAGACCAAGTTGCTGGCGATCACCCTGCAAGTCGGACGCACCGGGGTGTTGACGCCCGTGGGGGAATTGCAGCCGGTGCCGCTCAGTGGGGCCACGGTGACCCGTGCTTCGCTCTATAATCGGGACGAGATTGCGCGGCGAGATATTCGGGTGGGTGATTACGTGTACGTCGAGAAGGCCGGAGAAATTATTCCGGCCATCAGCGGAGTAAATCGCAGTCGGCGCACGGCGGGGGTTCTCGCCTATGTATTTCCCGTGAGCTGTCCGTCTTGCCAAAGCCGGTTACAGCAATCACCCGAGCAGGCCGCGGTGCGCTGTCTTAATCGACACTGTCCAGCGCAGGTGCGTCGCCGTCTCGAGCATTTTTCCTCAAGTGCTGGGGTCAATATTGCTGGTCTTGGGCCGGCGCTGATCGATCAATTAGTGAGTACGGGACGGGTTAAAACGGCGGCGGATCTTTACCGCTTGCGGCGGGAAGATTTTCCTGCCGGCAACGGTAAAACCGCGGAGCGAGTACTCCGCGCCATCGCCCAAAGTAAGCAAGCGGAACTGTGGCGTTTTATCCATGGGCTCGGCATTCCCGGAGTGGGGGAAGTGGGCGCGCGAGCTTTGGCGCGGCAGAGCGGCGGACTCGTGGAATTAGCGCGGGCGTTTCACGACGCGGAGACCGCGGCGGCGTGGGGAAAAAAAGTGGATTTAGGCGAAGCCAGCCTTCAAGCGGTTCAGGAATATTTCAGTGAACCCAGTCACCAGGCATTATTGGTCGACTTAGTGGCCCTCGGCGTTCGGCCGAATAATTCACCGAAGGCAGGTGGGGCTGACCAGTTATTGCAGGGCAAGAGATTCGTTCTAACTGGGGCGCTGCAGCGGCTAACCCGAGCGCAGGCCACGGCGTTAATTATGGCGGCCGGCGGCGCCGTTGAGGCCAAGGTAAGCCGACGCACCAATTATCTGATCGTGGGAGAAGGTGGTGGCGCGAAGTTGGCTGAGGCCGCGGCTTTCGGGGTGACGATGATCGATGAAGCTCAGCTGCAGCAGCTGCTGCGACCGCGCGCGGCTGGGCAATAATTCTTAGCTTTCAAGCACTAGAACTCATGGGGGCTAGCCGGACCTTGGGGTAATTGGGCATTTAATAGATCATTTTTGTTTTGGCATTTTCTTCATGCCGCCCTGTCCCTTGCTCACGCTGGGTGTTCGTTAGTCTGTGGGTAGGGAGTTTTTCATTCCAGCCGTTCATCACCCCGTCGCGACTGCCCGGCCTTATTGCCAAAAGGAAACCAGTTGGTCTTTCATCTTTCGTTTCGGTTTATTCAGGTATTTCCTCGGCCTATATGGAAGTGATTTTCATGGGTACGGGCACATCACAGGGGGTACCGATGATTGCGTGTGATTGCGCGGTGTGTAGTTCGGTTGACCCGCGGGATCAGCGCACGCGATCCTGTCTGCATGTGGTGATGGATGGGTTGCATATTCAGATTGATGCGGCGCCCGAGTTTCGGCTCCAGTGCTTGCGGGAAAAAATTTCCTGGGTGGATTTCTTTATTCTGACGCACGGTCACGCTGATCACATCAACGGGATGGATGATTTGCGGCGCTTCTGTGATTTACTCGGCGGGAACGCGTTGACGGTTTACACGACCGAGGAGGGGGCGAGCCGGACGCAAGCGGTGTTTCCCTACGCGATTGCGGACCGCCCGGTGTCGGTGGGTTATGCGGCCTTTAAGCTGCAGTTAATGCCCGCCGTGCTGGAGTTGCCCCAAGGGACGATCCGATCGACTCGGCTGCCGCACGGTGGGATCAATACCCTCGGCTTAATTTTTGAGGAAAAATCGTCGGGGAAGAAATTTGTCTATTACAACGATTGCAAGGAGGTGCCGCCGGCGGCCGTGGCTTTGGCGCGTGGGGCGGATGTGGTCGTGCTCGATGGATTACGCGTTGAGCCTCATCCCACGCACATGAATATTGAAGAAGCGTGTGCCGCCGCGGCAGAGATTGGGGCGCCGGTCAGTTATTTGACCCATCTCACGCACCGCATTGGCTACGTCGAATGGAGTGCCAAACTCCCGTCGCGGGTGCAGTTGGCGTATGACGGATTACGGCTGAGTCTCTAGGCCAGGCTGGGGCCGTGCGGCGCTGTTTAAAAAGCCCAGACGCGCGGAATCACATACATGGCGACGAGAAAGCAGATGAAGTTGAGCGGGACCCCAATCTTGATGAAATCGCCGAAGCGGTAACCGCCGATGCCATAGACATAGGTGTTGGTTTGATAGCCAATCGGAGTCGCAAAAGCGGCGGAAGCAGCGAAGGTAATGGCGATGATAAAGGGTCGTGGATCAAGGCCCGCGGCGGCCGCAAGTCCTAGCGCGATGGGGGCCATGAGGGCGGCGACCGCGGTGTTGGAAAGCACTTCGGTAAGCAGCATCGTCACGAGGTAGAGACAGGCCAGTAGGGCTAGTGGTTTATATGGACCTGCGACAACATGATCGGTGCCGGACACGATTAGCTGGGCGAGCCAAGCGGCGGCGCCGGTGTGTTGCATGGCCGCACCAAGAGCGAGTAGGCCAAAAATGACAAAGAGCAGATTCCATTCGATGGCCGCATACGCTTCGCGAGTTTTCAGGCAGCCGCAGAGGCATAGAAAAACGCTGCCAGCGATGGCGCCGATCTCGATGGGTATTAGGCCAAAAGTTTCGGCGAGAACTACGCTGGCAATGGTAGCGATGACGAGGGGGATGCGTCGGTGGAGAGAGAAGGAAGGCAGTGGTGGCCGGTCAAAGAGGATCAGATCATCCCCTTGGCGTAGGCTATTGATGGCCTGCTCCGTGCCCATCATGAGGAGAATATCGCCGATCGCGAGGGGCAGGGAGGCAACATCATGGCGGACATTTTGTCCGCCCCGATGGATGGCAAGGACGACGACGCGGAAGCGTTGGCGAAAATTAAGTTCGCCGATACTGCGACCGATTAATTCTGAATTGGGCGCGACGGCTCCTTCAAAGATGACGCCTTCGTGGGCGGTAATTTGTTCGAGTCCAGCCTCAGCGGTAAAATCAAAGCCGGGCATAGCACGGGCGCGGGCGATCCCTGAGGGCCGGCAGGATAATACCATGCGATCGCTGACGCAGAGTGGGGTGGTGTCAGGGTCCATCGTGATGGCGACTCCGTCGCGGACGACCTCAATGACTCGGAAGCCGCGGGTGCTGATCAGACCAGCGGCTTTCAGGCTTTTACCGATGAGGGGAGACTTTAATGGGACAAAGGCTTCGGTGAGATATTCGCGACGTTCTTCTTCCGAGAGGATAGAAGTCAGCATTTCACGCGCGGGCAGCAGACGTTTGCCGGCTAGGGCGAGATAGAGCGCGCCGATGGCGGCGGCGGGGACGCCCACCCATGCGAGTTCGAACATGCGCAGGCCGGGTTCACCCCGATCGAGCAGGATGCCGTTAACTACAAGATTAGTGCTGGTGCCGATGAGGGTGCAGGTGCCACCGAGCACGGAGGCATAGGACAGGGGGATCAGGAATTTTGAAGCCGGCAGGTTCATCTTGCGGGCCAAGGCCAGCACCACGGGAACAAAAACGACGACTACCGGGGTGTTATTGATCCAGGCAGAGATGAAAGCCACCGTGACCACCAAGAGAAAAATAACCAACGGGTAGGGCAGCGTGGCTGTTCGGCTAAACCAGCTGGTAAGGTAGTCGACCGCCCCGCATTTAACCAGAGCGGCGCTCAGCACGAACATCCCTGCCACCGTGATCGCAGCGGGATTCGCGAAAACCGCCATGGCCTTCTCCCGCGGCAGCACACCTGAAAGCAATAGGGTGCTAAAGACACTCAGCGCGATGATGTCGGGGGGGTATTTTTCCCAGACAAAGGCCAGCAGCGTCAATAGAAGCAGGCCAAGAACAAAGGCGATTTCCCAAGTCATGAACTAATTGTTTAAATGATTGCGCGCGGCCCGCCGAGGGTAAATCACCGCGGCCGACAGACTTTCGTAAGGCGCGCGGGAATCTGTTTTTTGAAATAACCCATAAATAGATTCTCTGTTTACTTTTACTCTAACATAAGTAAAGTTATTATGATTATCCGATCTAGTTAGGTTAGCTATTATTTTCACCCTTCCTCGACCATGGCCAAAATCTACCACGACATCACTGCAACGATCGGCAACACCCCGCTTGTGCGTCTTAATCGCACGGCCGCAGCCCACGGGGCCCAGGCGGATATCCTGCTTAAGCTAGAATTTTTTAATCCGCTTTCCAGTGTTAAGGACCGCATTGGATTTGCGATGATTGAGGATGCGCTGAAGTCAGGAAAAATTAATAAAGACACTGTCCTGATTGAACCAACGAGTGGTAACACTGGGATAGCGCTAGCCTTTGTGGCGGCCGCCAAGGGGCTCAAGCTCATCCTGACCATGCCGGAGACGATGAGTAGCGAGCGTCGCAAACTGCTCAAAATCCTCGGCGCTCGGCTTATTCTCACGGAGGGGCCCAAGGGAATGAAGGGGGCGATTGCCAAAGCCGAAGAGTTGGCCGCAAAAATCCCTGGAGGAGTTATTTTGCAGCAATTCGCCAATCCTGCTAACCCCGCGGCGCACCGCCAGACGACCGCCGAAGAAATTTGGCGAGATACGGATGGCCAGGTTGACTTTATCGTCTCGGGCATTGGCACCGGTGGGACCATTACGGGAATCGGTGAGGTGCTCAAGGGGCGCAAGGCGGGGGTAAAAATTGTGGCGGTGGAGCCGGATGCTTCCCCAGTGCTTTCCGGTGGCGCGCCGGGTCCACATAAATTGCAGGGCATCGGTGCCGGCTTTGTGCCCGCGGTACTGAATACCAAAATTTACGATGAGATTATCCGCGTGAAGGAGGCTGATTCGGGTCCGGTGTCGAAGCAGGTTAATCAGCTCGACGGTATCCCGATCGGTATTTCTTCGGGAGCCGCGGTCTGGGCTGCTATTCAGCTCGCCAAGCGGCCCGAAAATAAGGGTAAGCAAATCGTCGTGATTATTGCTTCGAGCAGCGAACGCTATTTATCCACTTGGCTGTTTGCTGATATCAGTGTCGAGAGTGACTCGATCGACGATCTGCTGGCGCCAGCGGGGAGCTGATCAGTCAGCGCTTAAAATTTAGTCCTACCCAACACGCGTGGCGAGCGGTTAGGCGCGCCCCTGCTGGCCGGCGGGCTTCGCGTCCGCTTGATACCATCGGTAGAAGCTGACGCCAAAAGCGATCATGGCGACGGACATCCCGATGAGTTTCATCATCGCTCCAGCCAACAGTTGATCAGCGGCGGCGGTCAGGCTCGTAATGCGCGGGGCATATTCATAGGTGGGGTAGAGCACGTCGGAAGAAAACATGATATAGGCAAATACGGGCGTCATGGCGATGACGACAGCCACGAGGTAAAGCATCTGCCAAGCGTAGCTGGCGGGCGGAAATTCTTTTGAAGGACTGAGCAGCGGCCACCAATAAAAGAGCGCAGCACCGAACATCATAAAATGCTCGGCAATATGGACCGCGCGATTTTGCAGGGCCCAATCGTAGAGTAAGGGCAGGTGCCAGCCAGAATACACGGCCGTGTAGATGCCGCCGCAGACCAGGGGATGGGTTAAAATTCTGAGCGGCCCTTGGAGCCTCGCTTGACTGGTCAGCGGACGGACCATCCAGTCAGGCAATCCGCTTAAAAATAGGATGGCGGCCGGGTAGATCAAGATCTGGTGCTGCAGCATGTGCGCGCTGAATAAAAAGCGTTCAGCGATTTGATCGAGCGGGGAGCCCACCCCGAGATAGAAACATAATAATGCCGCGTAAAACTTGAGCGCGGAGCGGCGGGGATAAGGCGTGCCTGGCGCGAGGCGCTCACGCCATGGCCCAGCGAGAATCGTATAAAGCCAGCCGAGGAAAATAAGCCCGCCAATGAGGAACGGCTCATTGTGCCAATGGGTCCAGTCGATCATAGCGGTTAACCTATATTAACGCGGAGCGGAATGGCCACCAAAAGTGCGAAAAACGGACGCAGTATTTTGCGCGTAATCTGGCGGCCCGAGTAGAATAAAAAAGCCGCGCAGGGTCGCGCGGCTTAGATTCTACTTTGAGTCTGGTTTAACCGAGCGTGCTGCGGGCGAAGGTGAGGGCGGCGGCCGTCAGCGGTTTGCCGGCATCAGAGGCAAAGAGCTCTATGAGGGCATACATGGTGAAACCAGCGAGCACCAGTCCGATGAAAAACAGGATCGTGCAGAATACTTTATCCCAGCGCAGGTGCATGAAGTAAAAGATAACGAACATGAACTTCACCGTGGAGAGCACAATGAGCGTCGTGACAACCAGCCACTTTGCGATCGGAAGGTAGATCAGCACGACCTCGATGCCGGTAATAACCGCCAGAATCATCGCGATCTGGATATAGAAATGAAATTTGCTCGGCTCGTGGTGGCCGGCGGCAAGGGCGGGAGCGGTGGTTGCGGTGGGTGCGGACATGGGCAGTAGAGCGAAAAGTTAAGAGCTGAGCTTAGGCTCAGAGGTACTCGAGGAGATAGACGGCGGTAAAAATGATAATCCAGACGATATCAACAAAATGCCAATAGAGACCGATAGCTTCAACATCGATGGCATTTTTCTCGCCGAACTCCACTGCTGGGTCGCTCGTACGGGCGAACCAAACAAGGGCCGCGCACGCGAGGGCCCCGAGGATGAGCGGCTTGGCATCGTGGCTGAGCATGGCGCGGAGGCTCGCGCCCTCGATTACTTCCAGCAGACCGGGGACAAAGAAAAGAAACGCCACGCCTGCCGCTACGGCGAAGGCCAGCAGGTGAAGAAAGTTTCGGCCCAGGCTGCCGCCGTGAGTTGGCTTAAAGGTCCGCACATACATCATGCCCAGTAAGAGTACGCCGATTGCCACGTGGGTGCCGTGAGTGCCGGTGAGGGTGTAGAAGGTGGAGCCGAAAATGCTGTTCGATAGGGTCATTTTCTTGTCCTGCACGAAGTGGGCGAACTCAAACACCTGGCCGCCGAGGAAGATGCAGCCGAAGAAGATCGTGCCGAGGAGCATTGTGCGGGTGCTCTTCACGTTACCCTTCTGGATGGCGTTCACCGCGAGAGCCATCAGCAGCGACGACATCAGCAAGATGAACGTCGAGAAAGACGTTAGCTCGATATCGAAAATCTGGGTCGGGATCGCATTGCCTGGGGGCGGGTTGAGGCGGTAGACGAGATGTGCCGAGATCAGCGCGCCGAAAAACATGCAGTCCGAAGCGAGGAAGGCCCACCAAAGGAGCTTCTTGTTCGGAATACCGGTGGAGGTCGTGTGATCGTGATGGTGGTCGAGGTGACCGTTAGCCGCAGGACTGCTCATGAGATAGTTCGGTAAAGCTTAGTGGTGATCGTCGCGGGACTCGGTAACTTTGCCTTCTGCGTCGATATGAAGATGGTAGCCGCCGGGACCTTCGAGGGCCCACAGATAGCAAGCGGCGACCATGAGGCCGAGGCCGGTGATGGCGAGGGGTAGGTGCGAAGCGAGCACTTGCTGGCCGAACATCGTCACGGGGTAATGGAGTTGGGCCAAATTGTACGCCCCCACCAGCAGGCCGATGGCTGCGAATAAGGGGTACCACGATTGGTCCGGCATATGGATGCCCCCGTGCGATTCCTCGGCCTTGATATGCGCAGCCTTTTCTTGAGCGATCTCTTCTTTATGCGTTTTCTCATACCACCAAGCATCGCGAGCATGGACGGTCGGGATGGCGGCAAAATTATGCTCAGGGGGCGGCGAAGGAATGGACCATTCTAAGGTGCGGGCATCCCAAGGATCGTTGCCGCATTTCTCACCTTTGAAGTAGGACCAAACTAACACGGCGAAATAGGTAAACATACCAAGGCCCAGCAGATAGGCACCGTACGTGGCGAAGAGGTTGCCCTCGTTCCAGCCCATATTAGAATCATAGGTCCAGGTCCGGCGCGGCATGCCGTTCAAGCCCAAGAAATGCATCGGGAAGAAGGTCGCGTTGAAGCCGACAAAGATAATCCAGAACGAAAGTTTACCCCAGAACTCCGGCACCATGCGGCCGAAGAATTTCGGAAACCAGAAATGAATGGCCGCAAGCAGGGCGAAGGTCGCCCCGCCAATGAGGACGTAGTGGAAGTGAGCGATAACAAAGTAACTGTCTTGCTGTTGGGCATCAGCCGGAGCCGCGGAATGCATGATGCCCGAGAGACCGCCCATCATGAACATCCAGATGAAGCCGAGGGCGAACATCATGGGCACGCGGGTGACAATCCGCCCACCCCAGAGGGTCCCGATCCAGTTGAATACTTTTACGCCGGTCGGCACCGCGATCGCCATCGTCGCTAGCGCGAAGGCGGCCGTGGCCACTGTCCCGAGTCCCGTGGTGAACATATGGTGACTCCATACGCCGAAACCGATGAAGCCGATGGCGACGCCCGAGAATACCACGATGGGATAACCAAAGAGGGGTTTACGCGCAAAGGTGGGGAGAATTTCTGAAACATAGCCCATCGGAGGCAGAATCAGAATATAGACCTCAGGGTGACCGAAGACCCAGAAGAGATGCTGCCACAGGATGGGTTGACCGCCGCCGGAGACCTCAAAGAAATTAGTCCCGAAGTTGCGATCAAACATCACCATGACGAGCGCGATGGCGATGGCCGGCAGGGCAAGCACGAGGAGGAAGCTCGTAACCAAGGCCATCCAAGTGAATACGGGCAAGCGCATCATCGTGAGGCCGGGCGCCCGTAAGTTGATGATCGTGACGATAAAATTCAGTGAGGCCACGATGGAGGAAATGCCTAGGACCTGAATACCGAGCACCCAAAAATCGGTCGAGAGATCAGGGGTGAAGCTCTTCGAGGTCAGCGGTGCGTAGCCGAACCAGCCCACATCAGGAGCGCCGCCAAAATTCCAGCTCGGCACGAAGTGAGAAATCCAGCCGACATTGAGCAAAATGGCCCCGACGACCCAGACCCAGAGGGAAAAAGAGTTAAGGCGGGGGAACGCGACATCGCGTGCGCCCACTTGGATGGGGATCAGTAAATTGAAAAATGCCGCATTAAGGGGCATGACCGCGAGGAAGATCATCGTGGTGCCGTGCATCGTGAACAGCTCGCTGTAGAGCTGCGCGCTGATGAAGCGATTATTCGGCACCATGAGCTGGGTGCGGATCATGAGGGCTTCGATTCCGCCGATGAGGAAAAATAAAATCGCGAAGCCGCCATAGAGCATGCCGATCTTTTTGTGGTCGACGGTCGTCAGCCAGCTGACGAGGCCCGTTTTTGCGGTCGGGCGCGGGAAAAGAGCAAAGGTGGTAGCCCGTTGGGCTGTTTGCTTGCCGGTGAAACCGGATTGGGCGATTACTTCTGCCATAAATATGAGGGTGAAGGGGGAGCGAAAAGTTTAGAAAAAGGGAAGGGATTGCGCTGGGCGTTTGGCTGGTGGGGTCTAATACCCTGTGCAATTATTTTAGGCTGTGCAGATAAGCGACGAGGGCGTCGATTTCTTGATCATTCATGGTGAAGTTTGGCTTCCAGTTATCGCCGTCTTTTACGTTGTAGCCACCAAACCACATCTTGTTGCCGGGCTTAAAGTGATTGGGGTTTTTAATCCAAGCGTGCATCCGCTCGTGGGTGTTTTCCAACACGCCAGCGGCGATTGTGGAGCGGGCGCCGACGCGCGTCAGGTCGGGGCCGCTGATGCCGACGCCTTCATGGCCACGGATATTGTGACAGCTGACGCAAGTTTTGGCGGCAAACAACTGGCGGCCGGTCGCTATCAATTGGGCATTTTCACCGACATCAGGATGCTGCATTTCCCGCCAGGCATTTAGGGGATCGGCATCGAAGGCTGGGGAGGCCGAAAGCGCTTCGCCGGGATTACGTTTCATGGCCGCAAATTGCACACGGGCGCTGCGATCCACGGCGTCGGCTAACAACGCTGGGGTAACCGTGCGCGCTGGGGCTTTTTGATTCTCCAGCCATTGGGCATAGTCGCGAGGCGACAGGGCGATGACGCGGAAACGCATGATGGCATGCGATTCACCACAAAATTCAGCGCATTGACCGTAAAAATAGCCCGGCTTGTCGGCTTTGAACCATAGAAAATTTGCGCGGTTCGGCATCATGTCGACCTTTCCGGCAAGCTTGGGTATCCAAAAACTATGAATTACATCAATGGTGCGCAGCTGGACCCGAACGGGGATGCCAGCGGGGACCACCAGTTCGTTGCCCGTTACTAAGGGGGCTTCTCCGCCGTTGGGTAGCTTCACGAGTTCTGAGGGGTACTCAAATTTGAACCACCATTGATTACCCGTGGCGACGACTTCCATGGCGTTACCCTTCTCGTCTTCCGGCACATCGTGCGTGTACCAGATATCCCGCAAGGTGGGGATGGCGATGATGACTAACAAAGCGACCGAAGCGGCGATTAAGCCGATTTCTACCAAAGGATTGCCGTGCGCCTCCGGCGGTGGCTCGGCATGCTCATCGGACTCCGAGCGAGCGCGAAATTTGATCTGGGCGTAGGCCAAAATCGCGCCGACCACGATGAAGATGAAGGTGCAGACGTACACCGTGACCATGAACAAATCCCATTGTGCTTTGGCCACGGGGCCGGCGGTGAGCATGGTGGACTGATTACCGCTTAGGGAAAAAACATCTGCCAGCTTGCAGCTGGACAAAAGGACTAGGCCAAGCCCAGCGACTAAGGCGCGAGTTGCGCGCGAAAAAGGGCGATGATCGAAGCGGATGCGGGTCATGTATGACGGTAATTTTTCAGCGGGAGGCACTGGGGCATTTATGTCGTGATACCGTCTGCAAATAATCAGTCATTTCAACTATAAAACCACCGCAAGATACGCGCTATCTGCTACCGCTGGAGATATTATCTGCGCAGGGGAAGGTATTAGATATTTAGCAACCTTGACCTGCGTCATTGCGCTCCCGCGGGCGGTGTGTAATTATTAAATTCTCATGAAAACTCATCTCCTCCTTCCTCTCTTGGCTGCCAGCTTGATGCTGGTGGGCTGCGGTCAAAAAAATGAATCAGCGGCCCCAGTGGCAAGCGCACCCGTAGCGGCGGGCGCATCGTTTGAGCTGACGGCTAACGATTCGATGAAATTTAACCTCGCCCGTCTCGAGGTCACGGCGGGTCAGGATGTAACCGTCAGCCTAACCAACATGGGTAATATGCCCAAGGTGGCCATGGGCCATAATTGGGTTCTGCTTAAAAAAGAGGCAGACGTTAAAGCCTTCAACGACGCGGCTGTCATGGCGGGAGCCACCGACTACGTTCCAGCCGCCTTGGCCAGCCAAGTGATTGCTCACACCAAATTGCTTGGGCCCAAGCAGAGCGACGAAGTTAAGTTCAAGGCCCCCATGGAACCGGGTGAATATGTCTTTCTTTGCAGTTTTCCGGCTCATTACCTCTCGGGCATGAAAGGCGTGCTGGTCGTTAAGTAACATTTTTGTTCGCGCGCCGGCTGAGAACGGGTGGCGATTAATGCAAAAGCCGAGCGAAAGCTCGGCTTTTTTTGTTGGGACGAACGGCAGGGCGGGCCGCGCGTCTTTTTTCTACGACTACCGCGATTTAGGCCGCGGGGGCGCTTGGCCACCAGATATAGAGAAAAAAGTAGACGAGCACGCCTGTCACCGAGACATAGTACCAGATGGGAAAGGTGAATTTAGCCCAGCGTTTATGGGTTTCGAAATCACCTTTGATGGCAAAAAGGAAGGTGCGGGGGACCAGATATGCGATCGAGATAGCGAGGATGATGTGCGAAATCAGCATTGTATAATAGAAGGCCCGAACCGCGGGGCTTTCAGCGCCAAAAGGGGTGTGGACGCCCTTCATCAGGATTTTATGCGTCACGTAACCCACCAGAAAAATAGCCGAAACAAATCCTGCGGTAAGCATGCTGGCGCGGTGCGCTTCACGTTTGCCTTGTTTGATGAAAATAAAGCCGAGCGTAATCAGCACGGTGGCGGTGGCATTAAGCGCCGCATTTAGGGTCGGGATGTCTTGAATTGTCATGGGGGGAAATAATCCAACGCAGCGCCCGCTGGTTAGGTCAATTAAAGTTTAAAGATCAGCCGGTCCGCGACCAGCAGGCCGAGTAGCAGCGGAAGATAGGCAATTGAAATAAGAAACAGCCGCCGCGCTTCGGTTTCGCGTCGATCGGGATTCAGGAAAATAAAGGCAGACCAGAGAATCCAGCCTCCTAACGCCACGGCTCCAGCGAAATAATACCAAGAACAATAGCCGAGAAGCGTCGGCATCCCGCTGGCGGCGAGCAGCAGCACGGTCCAGATTAAGGCTCGGCGGGAGACGCG
>NEUY01000059.1 GCA_002304425.1 Opitutia bacterium Tous-C10FEB | reverse complement strand
CATAGGTGGTTTCTGCGTGAACGATCCTGCTCATCGAAAATCTGTCGGCCTCTTACTGTTGGCGGCCCTTTGCTGGAGCCTAGGCGGAGTCCTCCTTAAATCCGTGGACTGGCCGAGCCTGGCCGTGGCTGGTGGGCGTGGAGGTATTGCCGCCCTATTTTTACTCAGCGTATGTTGGCGCACCTTGCGCTTCACGTGGTCGCCCCTGCAACTCGGCGCCGCGGTGGCTTTTGCCGGCTGCACCATCCTTTTTGCCGCGGCCAATAAACTTACCACGGCGGCCAATGCGATACTTCTTCAATATACCGCGCCCGTTTGGGTGGCGCTTTTAGGTACCTGGCTGCTTGGTGAACGCGCCTCACGGGCCGACTGGTGGACAATCCTCGCCACCTTTATCGGCATGGGCGTTTTTCTCTTTGATGGCCTCCGCCTTCATGATCTTACCGGGATCGCCGTCTCGATCGCGAGTGGCTTCTGCTTCGGTCTCATGATTCTGCTCCTCCGCAAGCAGAAGAGCGGCTCGCCCATTGAATCGATAATTTTAGGCAACGGGCTCGCGTTGCTCATTGGGTTGCCGGCACTGAGTTCGGCCCCGGCCCTCGCCCCAAGCGGCATGGTCGCGTTACTTTTACTCGGCTTGGTGCAACTCGGCCTCGCCTATCTCTTCTATGCCCGCGCGCTCAAGCAGGTCACCGCCCTTGAAGCCGTGCTCATTCCGATCATTGAACCAATTTTAAATCCACTCTGGGTGTTGCTCTTCATCGGCGAACGACCCAGCCGCCTCGCCCTGGTCGGCGGAGCTATCGTGGTCGGGGCCGTCACGTGGCGCGCGCTTCATTCCTTACGCCGCGTCACTCCGCTTGCCTCCGCGCCCAGTTAAAAGACTCGGCCGGCGAACACGCCCCGGAGCGCTTTAAGTTTTAGCCGGGGGGTTGAGCTGGAGCAGCACGTTCGCGAGCGTGATCAGCCCACCGCCGAGCAACAAATGCCAAGTCAGCTGTTCGTTGGCGTAGGTGAACCCAGCCCACGCCGCAAAGATGGCCGGTAAAAATAGCGCCATGATTGAAGCAAAGATCGGCTCCAAACAGTAAATGAGCCCCGCTTCGGTGGCCGTGATTTTTGGCTGCCATTGATTCATTAGAATAAAAGAGCCCAGCGTGCAGAAGACCGTGAGCAATCCGGTAAACAGGAGCCAAGGACCGTTGGTCCACGGGATCAGTAAATCGCTGAGTTGAGGGGCCGTGGCCCCCGAAACGATTGCAAACACCAGCGCCTCCACCACAAACATGACCAAGGTAATCGGCAGCGCCCGATTCGCGGTGTAGCGCTTGCCCTCGAGCAACAAAATCTGCGCCATAAAGAATCCCGAGCAAAGGAGTGTTTCAAGTTCACCCCGCCCAATCTGCAGGGCCAGAAAATCAAATCGCCCCAGCACGGCGACCCCGACAAAAACCAGCGCCGCACAACCGAGGATCAGCGGGGAGGGCCAGCGCCGGAGCTGCAACGCAAAGTAAAAGGGAATCATGATCGCGTAAAGCTGGGTCAGAAAAGATGAAACCGAGACCGAGGTAAATTGGAGTCCATCATTTTGTAAGAGCATTCCGCCGCCGGCCATTAACCCGAGCCAGCTGCCTTGCTCAATTTCTCGCCGCGTGATGGTGCGAATTTTCCGCCCCAGAACTACCGTGAGCACCAAGGTCGCCAGTAAAAATCGCGGGGCAATCGTATAGGCGGCAATAAACCAAGTGCTACTCGCCGGCACCAGCTGCGCATGGACCAAAGCGATCGACTTAACCAACGGGAAACTCAGCCCCCAAAACAAGTTGGCGAGCAGGAGCATCCCAACAGCTCGGCGGTGCAGCGAATGATCAGCGACCATAAAATCAGTAAACTGTTAAGCAAAGCGCCCCCCCGCATCCGCGGACCACTCACTCGAGCCGCCGAGCTTAAGGGAAGGCTATTTTACGCGCGGCGCGGCGCATTAAAACAAAACCGCCGCGGATTACTCCGCGGCGGTTTCTTAAATTTCGCTAAAAAGCAAAAGTCTTACGAGACGTGCTTGCTGACCAACTTGGTCATGTCGAACATGCTCACTTGAGTCTTGCCATTGAAGACCGCCTTGAGGGCGTCGTCGGCATTGATCATGCGGCGGTTCTTTTTGTCCTGGAGGCCATTCTTCTTAATGTAGACCCAGAGTTTCTTCGTCATTTCCGTGCGGGGCAGCGGATTGGAACCAACGACAAGCGCGAGCTTGGCATCGGGAGTTACCGGCTTCATGAAAGCGGCGTTTGGTTTACGAGCGGATTTTTTTGCCATAGTGATACTCTTGATAGCGGTGCTTTAGAGCAATGCAACGATTTTCTAGAGGAGAATCATCTTTTTTCAGAGGGGAAATGAAAGGGTTGTCCCCTAATTTATTTTTGCCCTTCCCGCGTAATTCACCCCGGCCGACTCACCCTTGATCGTCGACCTGCACAAATTGACGGTACAAGGCGGCGTAATGTCCGCGGCGCAGCAGCAACTCATGATGCGAACCACGCTCGATAATCCGCCCTTGATCCAGCACGAGGACAACATCCGCATGCCGAATTGTGCTGAGGCGATGGGCGACCACTAAACTCGTGCGGCCCACCAATAATTTCTGCAACGCCTGCTGTAAGCGCGCTTCCGTGAGGGCATCGATCGAACTGGTGGCCTCATCGAGCAAGAGAATGCGCGGATCCGCGAGCAGCGCGCGCGTAAAACAGATCAGCTGGCGCTGACCAACGGACAACCCCGCGCCCTTCTCCCCCACCTCAGTTTGCAGCCCAAGCGGCAAGGCCTCCAGCAGATCGAGACAAGCTAACGAGGCGGCCGCCGCGCGAACCTCCTGATCCGTGGCCTCCGGACGACTCAGTCGAATATTTTCCATCACGGTGCCGCTAAAGAGCACATTCTGTTGCTGGACCATCCCCATTTGGCGATGCAGCGATTGGCCTGTCAGGGTCCGCATGTCTCGATCATCGACCAACACCTGGCCGCCAGTGGCCAGATAAAATTTGGCGACCAGATTAATAATCGAGCTTTTGCCGCTGCCCGTATGCCCAACCAGCGCGATGGTCTGACCGGGCTTAGCGACGAAACTGACGTCATGCAAAACCGCGCGCAGGGGATCATAGCCAAAAGTCACCCCACGCAACTCGACCCGCGCGCCACGACCACTGGCTGGATTGACCGTGCGCGGATCCGGTAAATCAAGCGCCGCCGGTTCGTCGACCCAATCGGGCACGACATCAATCAAGCGGAAGACGCGCTCGGCTCCTGCCATCGCGATGAGCGCCTGATTGTATTGATTACCAATAATGGCGATGGGGGCGAAAAACTGGTTAGCCAGCAGGAAAAAGGTGATGAGACTGCCCATCGACATGTCGCCGTGAAACACCCGCCCGCCGCCGACCAAGAGGAGAATAGCGACAAAAAACTGACTGTTCAATTCCAAGAGCGGGGTGAGAATGGCCGAGGTGCGCGCTAGGGCGATATTGTACCGCGCATGATCAGCTAACAAACTGCGAAACAAACCGGCGTTGGTTTCCTGACGAACAAAACCTTGGGTCACGCGAATGCCGTTCACCGACTCAGCCAAAGTTGCCGTGACCCGGCTAAAACTTTCCTGCGAAGCCCGCGAGTATTGACTAAGCCGCGAACGAAAATGCCGGCTGATGAGCCACAAGACTGGCGCCAAAGCGAGTACGACGAGAAAAAGCACCCAGTCGCTCCACGCCATCACAATAGCGGAAAATATCATGGAGCCGAATTGAATCACGCTGACAAAAAGCACATCCTGAATCCCCGTCCGGACGGCCTCCACGTCGCTCGTGACCCGACCAATAATGCGCCCGAGCTTGATGCGATGGAAAAAACTCATCGGCTGACGGAGCATTTTTGTGAAAATCTCCGCGCGTAAACCATTCACCACCGTCTCCCCAATCTCTAAAGCAAAACGCTGCCGGAAGTGAAACAGCCCATCGGTCGTCAGCGCGAGGACCCCGTACGCCGCCACCCCCCAAGCGAGGCCGGCAAAATCTCGGCCGGTAATTGGTCCTTTAATTATTACCGCCATGAGCCAGCCGAGCGCCGGTAATTGCGCCGAGCGAACAATGGTCATGATCACCAAGATGATGACCTTACTCTTAATCGGAGCGGTATAAGTAAAGAGGCGGCGAATCAGGCCCCATTCGAGCGGTTTGAATTGCTCATCATCAGCATCTTCATCCCGTGGATGCTGCACCAGGGTCATCGCCCGGGCTAATGGCTTGGGCGAACTCATGGGGTGGCCTCCCCGCCGGCTAAACCGAGCAGCTGTAAATCCCGCCCATCGACTAACTGCAGATTGGCCACCCGCAGATAAGGACCGGGGCGCTGCATTAATTCTTCATGCGTGCCGCGCTGCACAATGCGACCGGCTTCCATGACGATAATAAAATCAGCCCGCCGCAAGGTGCTCAGGCGATGGGCCACAATAAAAGTGGTCCGACCCGCAATCGCCCGGTCGAGCGCCTCGAAGATCTCATGCTCGGTTTCGCTGTCGATCGCCGCGGTCGGATCGTCGAGCAATAAAATCGCTGGCTCGAGCAAGACGGCCCGCGCAATCGCTAGCCGCTGCCGTTGCCCACCCGAAAGACTATTACCGCTCTCCCCTAACACGGTATCGTAACCCTGGGGGAGGGCCGTGATGAAATCATGCGCCGCGGCAATTTTGGCCGCCCGCTCAATTTGCTCACGGGTCGCGCGCGGATGACCAAAGGCGATATTCGCTCCAATGGTGTTAGAAAACAGGAAGCTTTCCTGAAAAACTAAACCGATATTACGCCGCAAGTCTTCGAGGCTGAGCCGGCGAACATCGATACCATCGATTAATATCTGCCCAGCCGTTGGATCGAAAAAGCGCGGAATCAAGCTCATCAAGACGCTCTTCCCTGCGCCGGTTTCGCCGAGAATCGCAACGCACTGACCGGGCTGCACCGTTAAATTAAGGTCGCGCACCACTGCTTCCGCCCCGTCGTAGGCAAAAGAAACGTTCACAAACTCGACGGCGCCCGCGAACTTAGTCCGCCGCACCGCGTCCGCCGCACTTTTCACTTCCACCGGCGCGTCAAGAATTTCAAACACCCGGCGCGCGCCAATCAGCGATTGCTGCACGCTATTAACGATGCCCGCGACGTTATTAACCTGACCAGAAAATTGCTCGAGGAGTCCGGCAAATACGACGAGCCCAGCCCCAAGCGGCAGGCGATCATGGGCCACCAGCCAACCGCCATAGCCCAGCAAAACCATCATGTTAATGCGCGTCAGGAAGCCAACGGCCGGGGAAAACAAACTCATGTGCCAAAAAATATCCCGCTGCTGCGCGAGCACGGCGTTGTTCGCCGCCGCAAATTTCGCGCGGGCCTCCGCCTCACGACCAAAACCCTTGGTGACCGCAATGCCTTGAATGCTCTCGGCCAAAATCTGGACCATCTTCTCTACGAGCGTCCGGTTGTGCGACATCTCCGGCTGGACCTTCCGCGAGAACCACGCCGACAACACCCACAAGATCGGGGTCGTCGCCAAACAAGCCAGCGTCAAACTAGGGCTCAGGCTCGCCATGTAGAAAACGTAAGCGGTCAGTGAAATCACCATGATCACGCTCTGAATCAGCACCTGATCCACGAACATACGCACCGATTGCACATCACCGGTTACTCGCGTAATAATTGAACCGGTCGTGTTCGCATCAAAGAATCGAAAACTTAACTGCTGGAGCTTATCATAAACTTCTCCGCGCAGATCGACGACGAGTTTTTGCTGAACCAGTTGGTTCACCGAAACTGCGTAGATATAATTGAGCCCCGCGCGCACGAGGGCGAAAAGCAAAATCAGCCCCGCCAAGAGAGCCAGCACGTGCATCGGCGGCCAGTCCATGGGCAGCAGTCTGGGCAGCGAGCCAACCACTGGCGTGTGGTCAAGTTGATGACGGATATAGTCGATCCCTACTCCCGTGAAGCTGAGACCACCGATGCCGAGGGTTAGTAAAATCAACTGAATCCCGAGCACCTGCAGCGAATGGAGGCGATAACGCCACGCTAAGCCGAAAAGTCGTCGCACCAAAACTCCGTTCCCTGAATTAAGCAACGGCATGGGGTCTGGGCGGGACATGGGAAATTCCATCTTAGGCAAACTGCGGAGCGGTGCACGAAATATTTCGTCAACCGGCGCGCCCCCGCCTCCCCTTTTTACGGCGCCGGCCGCCAGCGACGCTCGGGAAAATCGCTTGCCTAAAATGCCTAAAGCTCCAGCCTGCGCATCGTTGAGTTGGTTATTTGTTAGATTCTATCGCTACGGAGAATTGTCAGATGAGCGTTGAGTTCAGTGATGATTTGAAATCCGAGTTTCGGAGACGGGCGGTCGGGCGACATCATCAGCTCTCATTATCCCATGGAAAACAGTAAGCTCTACGTCGGGAATTTGCCCTTCGCTAGTACCGCCCAGGACCTCGAAGCCCTGTTTGGCCAAGTTGGTACCGTTAACGTGGTCGAAATTATCTTCGACAAATTCACTGGCCGCTCCCGCGGCTTTGCCTTCGTGACGATGGCCAATGGCGACGAGGCGCAGAAGGCCGTTGAACAATTTCACGGCCACGAAATCGAAGGCCGGGCCCTCTCTGTTAATATCGCTCGTCCTCGCGAAGAGCGCGCCCCCCGTTCATTCGGCGAAGGTGGCGGTGGCGGATATCGCGGTGGTGGCGGTGGCGGTGGTGGTCGCGGCGGCCGCGGCGGTCGCGGCGGCGGCGGCGGTTATCGCGGCGGTCGCGGTGAAGGCGGCGGCGAACGCGATGGCGGCGGCTACGGTCGCGAATAACTGATCGCACCACGGCAAGCGCCTTGCCTCTGAGGATTTTCAAAAGCCGGACCTAGTCCGGCTTTTTTATTGAAACATTGGCCCAGCCTGACGGCACCCCAGCCGATCGCCATGAAAGCCTGGCCGATGAAAAAATCTGCGGCCGCCCAGCCCGCGACCTTTTACGTTCGCTCTTCAGGTAAAGTAACCGCGTAAACGGTCGGCGCAGGGAAGGTGAAGGCCAACCCACGAGCTTCCACCGCGCGCATGAAGGCCAAATTTAACCGCTGCCGCAACGCCATGTGTTTCTGAAAATCAGCATCCTGGGCGACATAAACCAACCAAAGGTCCAACGAGGAGGGGCTCAGGTCTCGGAAATAAACCATGACCGAAGTCGGGATCACCTCCGCTTCGCGCCGAATGAGATCACTAATCTCCTGCACCAGCGCCTCCAACTGCGCCGGCTTGGTAGCATAAGTCAGCGCCAGCACTTGCTCGACCCGGCGACCCGTAAAACGGGAAAGATTTACGATGGCCTCGGAAGAAACCGTTTTATTCGGAATAATGATGAGCGATTTATCGACTAGCCGCAGCTTGGTGGAACGGAGCCCAATATCCTCAACGGTGCCCACATGCGCACCAATTTTTACCGTCTCCCCGAGCTTAAAAGGCTGATCGATCGCGACGACGATGGAGCCAAAAAGATTCGCAAGCGTATCCTGCGCCGCGAGGGCGAAGGCCAAACCACCGATCCCGAGACCGGACAGGATGGCTGAAACATTATAACCCAAACTTTGGACCGTGAGCAGCAAGCCCAGCACCACAAACATGGCGACCAGTGATTTTTTAATCCACGGCATGAAGGCCGCGACGCTCATCTGCCGTTCGAGCGCAACTTCGTGCGCGTGATCGAGCAGCACACCGAGGGCGCACAATAAGCCCCAAAAAATGGCGAGCGAGAAAGAGACCGTAACGCCATAGCCGATAAAAAGATCGGTGTGCGCGGAGAGTTTGAGCACTTGGAGCGCGCTGAAGATACCTACCAACATGATAAAGGTCGCCACGGGAGCCTCCAGGGCGGGAAACAATTTATCATCGAGCGTTGTTTCAGTTTTCGCCGCCAATTTTTTTAATTGATTAAAAATAATGGTGGTCGCAACGCGGCGTAACAGCACGGCGCCGATTAAAAATAAAGCAGCGATGCCATAGTGCGCGGCAGTATTGTCGCCGCTCCGGACAGAAAACTTCCCAAGCACCGCGTCCACTAAATGCTCGAGCAGATCAGGCGCGGCTGCTTTGACAGTGCCCGCGGCGACGGGCGCGACCTCGCCGACTCCTGCGGCCGCTGCCTCCCCCCGCACCAGCGGTGCAAGCATTAAGCTCAGCAATAAACTAACCCATGCAATGTAAGGACGGAGATTCATAAATTTAGAAAAGCTACCGCGCGGCGTTGGTCAATGATTGGCTGAGCGGCGGGTCCGGCGCCAACCTAACGCCACTAAAATCACCCCAAGGGCGAACAAGCCCTCAACGGCATGAGTTAACCACCGCGCCGGCTGAAAAACCTCCTCGACCAATCGATCGGTCATAATCATCCCTCCGCCCACTTTGCCCAAAATGGCCGCCCCCACGTAAATGATCGGCGGATAACGATTCATGAGCTTCGCCAATAAATTACTGGTGAAGACGACGAGCGAAATACTTAAGCCCAACCCAAAAAGGAGTAAGCGGAAATGGCCCTTGGGCCCGCCCACGAGCGTCAACCCATTGGTTCTTAACCGATCACTCGCTTTAACCCCGCCCGCTGGAGCAGCCTGGCGCCCCGACGCCCCACTTAAAATTTCCGTGGCGTCCTAGCGGTCCATCGTTTTACTTACCCACTTCACCCATGACCTTTGATTTCGACCATGTTCCTCAGCGCCTGGGCACCGACTCCCAGAAGTGGCAGAAATATGCCGGCCGCGATATCCTTCCCCTGTGGGTGGCCGACATGGACTTCAAGGCCTCTCCCGCCATCGTGGCCGCCTTGCAGCAACGCGTAGCAAATGGGGTTTACGGCTACGCCCGCCCGATGGGTTCGACGGTAAATGCTTTTGTCGATGCCATGGCTCAGCATTACAGCTGGACGATTGATCCCGCTTGGATCGTGTGGCTACCGGGCTTAGTGGCGGGGCTCAATTTAACTGCGCAAGCTTACGCCGAACCCGGCGAAGAAGTCCTGACGCTGACGCCGGTTTATCCTCCCTTTATTTCTGGGCCGAAAAATAGCGGAAGAATTTCTACGTCGGTACCGCTGCGCCTCGTCGCCCATCGCTGGGAAATTGACTGGGAGGCGCTCGAACGAGCGGTCACGCCACGCACCAAGCTATTTTTTCTCTGCAACCCGCACAATCCCGTCGGGCGCGTCTGGCGCCGCGCGGAGCTCGAGCGCCTCGGCGAATTCTGTAGCCGCCATAATCTGGTACTCTGCTCTGATGAAATCCACTGCGGTCTGATTCTGGACGATCTCCCTCACCTCCCCGCGGCTGCTTTAGGCGCGGCCCTGGCCCAACGCACCATCACGTTGATGGCCCCGAGTAAGACGTATAATGTTCCCGGCCTGGGCACTTCGATGGCCATTATTCCTGACGCTACCCTGCGCGCCAAATTCATCCACGCCTCGGCCGGCATTATGGCCGAAGTAAACGTCTTGGGCTTTACCGCCTGCGAGGCCGCTTATCGTGATAGCGAGCCTTGGCGCCAAGCTTTGCTCCAAACGCTCCGGAGCAATCGCGATCTCATCCTTGATTTTGTCGCCCGCGAGCTCCCCGGCATCACCATCGAAGCGCCCATTGAGGCAACTTATCTCGCGTGGCTTAATGTAGCTGCGCTGAAACTGGCTGATCCGATTGCGCATTTTGAACAACATGGCGTCGGGTTAAGTGAAGGTTCGTTTTTCGGTGAACCGCGCGGCAGCCATGTCCGCCTGAACTTTGGCTGCCCTCGCGCCACCCTCGAGGTAGCCCTGCAGCGCATGAAACGCGCGGTCGCCGCGATCAGCCCACCGTGACGTTAACTTAATTCCTTCCACAGTCCGATTTATTCAATCGGACCGTGAGCTTAAAAATGCGCCGCCGGGCGCATTTTTTTATATAAATAGTAAGATGCCTCCGACGATGATCATGGGCACGCCGATGATTAAACCGAAGAAAGTAAGGCAAGCGATTGCCCCCAATATCACCAACAACAGACCCATAGTTTTTCTGAGCGGCTTAAAAGTTAAAGCGGCCGCCGCCAATAACCCGAGCACGATTAGCGCTAAAATAATGGTTCCACTCATGCCGATAATTTTGCCCAAAGAATCCCGGCGGTCAATGGCCGGATGCAGCCCCGCCGCCCCAGCCGATGCGCTTTGAGCGCACGCAATTTCGGCCCATCCTTGCATCTGCGGCCACCCGCGATAACGACTGAAGCTGACTATGCGTATTGGGCCTTACGAATTCGGTTCAAATCTCTTTCTCTCGCCGCTCGCGGGCTACACCAATCTGCCCTTCCGGCTGGTCGTGCGCGAAATTGGCGGACTGGACTGGACCACGACAGATTTGGTTAACGCCCGATCGCTGATCGAAAAAAGTCCGCGAGCACTGCAAATGATCCGCACCGCTCCGGCTGAGCAACGGCTCGCGGTGCAACTCTTCGGCGCGGTGCCAGAAGAAATGCGCGACGCTGCCCTCATCGTAGAGTCGCTGGGCATCGCCTCCGTTGATATCAACATGGGGTGTCCGGTTAAAAAAGTAACCGGCATTGGCGGTGGCTCCGCGATGATGACAGAGCTAGCCAAGACTGCGCGGCTCGTGCGCGGGATGGTCGACGCGGTTAAAATCCCCATCACCGCTAAGATGCGACTGGGCTGGGATGAAAATAATCTGACCGCCCCCGATCTAGCCCGCGTCCTGGAAGACACCGGCGTGGCCGCAATTTTTGTGCATGGCCGAACCCGCGCGCAGGGTTTTAGCGGAACCGTCAATCTAGCGGGCATTCGCGCCGTGGTGGCCGCCGTGAAAAATATCCCCGTCATTGGTAACGGCGACGTCACCACGCCGGCCGCGGCTCGCCATATGTTCAATGAAACCGGTTGCGCCGGCGTAAGCATTGGCCGCGGGGCATTTTATAATCCCTGGATTTTTACCCATACCCAGCACTACCTCAAAACCGGCGAGCTCCGGCCCGAAGCTGGCTACCGGGAACGCGTGCACGTCATGCGCCGTCACCTCGATTTAATGATCGAGGTCTTTGGCGAAGATCATGGCTGCCGCCTCTTCCGCAAACCCGCGAGTTGGTACGCAAAACGCTTTGGTCCCGCTAAAGAATTTAAAAAGGGGATTACGCAATTTGGCACCCGCGCAGAATTTGAAGCCCTGCTCGTGAATTATGAAAAATGGCGCGCGCCTTTTCTTGACGTTACGGGTGAGCTGCTCCCGCGCTTTCAGCCAGAACCCATGGTGGCGTCCTTTATGCTCAGCCCAGAAGAGCTCGCGCTTCGCCGCCGCGAATCGATTCCCGTGCCGAAAGGACCCGTTGATGTTTGGTGAGCGCGGCCTCATCGTTTCACCTTAATTTTAAATCTCATGTCTAACGTTATTCACCTTTGGGCAATTTTCCTCGGAACCTTTATGGGGCTTCTCCCGATCATTAATCCCCTCGCGGCCGCCCCAACTTTTCTGGCCATTACGGAGGGGGACAGCGATGCCCGCCGCCGCGAGCAGGCCCGCAAAGGCTGCTTCTATATGATCTGTATTTTGGTGAGCGCACTCACTGGCGGCACCTTTATCATGAATTTTTTTGGCATCTCGATTCCTGGCCTCCGCATTGCGGGGGGAATTTTAATGGCGGGTATCGGCATGGGCATGCTGACGAATCAGCAAAAACTCGGCAAACCCGATGAGGAGGAGCGCGAGGCCGCCCGCAAAAAAACCGATATTTCGTTTTCCCCCCTCGCGATGCCGATGCTCAGCGGTCCTGGCTCGATTGCGGTCACCCTCGGCTTCACCTCGCTGGCGACTCATTGGACTGACTACCTAGCGATCATCGCCGGCATTATTTCGATCGCCGCCCTCACCTACGCGATGCTGCGTGTATCCGGTAAGATTGTGGCGATCATTGGTCCAGTGGGGGTTAACGCCATGACCAAGATCATGGGGTTTCTCATTATGTGCATCGGGGTGCAATTCGTGGTCAATGGAGTGCTGGGCATTGCGACCGATCCCGAACTATTGCGGAGCATTAAGGAAGTGCTCGCCGCGCCTTAAGCGCTGAACCCGGCGCTACTTCCGGTCGAGCGGGTTGATTAGGTTACCCGCAGTTGCGCCGCGCAGGCGCCAACCACGCGACTAACGATGGCGATGCTTAACGGTGGCGCCGGTCTTATCTTGGAAAATGAGCAGGCGAGTCGCTGGCTCGTAACCGACGAAGCTGATACCGAGCGGCCCATTGACGAGCTCGCCCGCGGCATAGGCAGTCCCGTCAATCAAGATCCGGGGACGATCGGTGGCGCTGACGCCATTAATTTTTAGGCCTTCCACCCAGGCTTTAAAAATTGTTGAGGGGACCGGGGGCCCGACGGGCGCGGCCGAGGGAGGCGTAACGGCCGGCGCGGGGGCGATGAGCGTGACGGCCGAGACCACGACCGCGGCCGGCGGCGCCGCAG